>CAVCHK010000136.1:0-5513 GCA_963601985.1 Paludibacteraceae bacterium | reverse complement strand
TTCTATTATCACTACAATATTTTATATATTATCTAAAGTATTTAAACTACATAACACTAATCATTAAGTTTTAAATCTATTTTTTTACTTACTTTTTCCAATTCCTTTAAACTTTTATCAGGTATTGGAAGATTCTCAGGCATAGTCCCGCCTAACTTTTCTATACTATTTCGTACTTCTCTGCCAACCTCATAATGAACAGAATTTGCGATATATTCATTATCTACGTTATCTCTTTTTAATTTAGCATCTGTTTGGGCAATTCTAAATATATTATCCGCTAACTCTTCACTACCCATATTATCTAGAATATCCTCTCTATATCTAAGTTTCTTTCTTTTTAAAATATCATCTGCTGTTTCACCATTATAAAGTCCTTTATATCCTGAATTATGAAATCTAGCTAAATCTTTTACTCCACTATTAACTGCAGTTTTATTTAAATTATAATTACCCTTTCTCGCTTGTTTTCTTCGGTACAATCTTTTTTCATCTTCAGCAAGTTCATTATATTCTCTTTCACTTAATTCTTGTTTTCTTGTTTGAATAGCAAAATATGTTTGAGCTAGTGCAATAATTTTGACTCTTGGATTGCAGTTTTGAACTATTAAATAGCAGGCATATCTTGATAATTTATAATCCTGAATTTTTCTAACCGTATTTGACCCAATACTAACCATTTTGTCCTCAAAGACAAAATGGTCTAAAGCATAATAATTGCTTTTGATACAAGCTTCCATCGCTTTTTTTATTACATTATTAAACTTTCTCCATTCTTTGTACCCTAAAGTTATAATCAACTCTCTAGCCAACCAATATTCATTACCATTTTTATCTATGTGTTTAATATTTTCAAATACTTTCTCTGTATATTCCTTTATTTGATTCATTTCATTCTCCTAACTTATTACGTAATCTCTAGTATATATTCTATTATCACTAGAGTACTGTATATAATAATTATATTTATTCTTAATAAAATCACTTACTACTATTTCTTCTTTATTAATTTGTTTTAATTTAGTTTTATCATCTAGTCTTTGATATTCTTTTATTATTCCTTCTCCATAATATTTTCTTGCTTCTTTTAGTAATTTACCTACCTCATAATAAGTATTTATATCATTTCTATTCTTAGAGTAGTCTTTTACTCTTTTATATACTTCATTATCTATTAATTTATTTTTTATTTCATTATAGTAATTCATTTTTTTATTTGTTTTAAGAAGCAGATTATTTATCTGCTTCTTGTATTTCTTCTTCGGAACTTTTATTTCTATTTCTTTGTGATGTACTTAGAAAAGTTATTTTTTCGGCAACTACTTCGGTTTTTCTTTTTTTGCTTCCATCTGGTGATTCTATTATTCTATTTTGCAAGCGGCCTTTTACGCCGATCATATCTCCAGTTTGGCAGTATTCACTTGTTGATTCTGCTACTGAAGACCATAGTGTACAATCTAAGAAATCTGTATCGTATTCTCCTTTAGCATTTTTGTAATTACGTGGTACTGCTAAAGTTATTGTTGATACTTTTTTGCCATTTTCTGTTGTTCTTAGTTCTGGCTCTCTTACTATTCTTCCGACTAAAACTATTTGATTAACCATAATTCCTCCTTTCAATGGGAATATATCATATTGTATATTTTTATACAAATGGGGTAAAAAAGTGGTTTGGTGGTAATTTGAGATGAAAAAAAAGACTTTTATTTGTCATAAAAATCTTTTTGGCTGGTTTTTGAGGGGTAGTTTTGTTTTTTATATAGAATTGCAACTTTACACTTATTTGACACTTATTTTTCTTGTAATTCTTTTATTATAGCATCTGATATTGCTTTTGCTATTTCATTTGTATTATTTTTAAGTATTTGTAGGTCGTTTTGATTTGATATATATCCTATTTCTAATAGATATGATTCGTTACCTATATTGCTATTATAATATGGATTTACTCCTACTTTTTCTGGATTGCTATCATCTACATAGGCTCCAGTCATATAGCCTCCTGTTTCTCTAATCATATATAAGTAGTTTGAAGATGTTGTTACGTTGTACTCTTTATAGTTTTTCTTTTTATAGCCTTCTTTCGCTGTTGATATTTCTATGTCTGTGAAGTTATGGGTATATACTCCATCATACATTTTATATCTTTGGGCTGTTGAATATTCTAGGTTTGTATTATCTACTATTGAAGATGCTAGGGATTTGGCGAAGTCGTAATTTATTTTATCTGGGGTATATATTTCTATTCCTTGCATTTTTGATGAATTGTTTTGATTTATATGTATAGATAATGTATATTTTGATTTTACTTCGTTTGGTAGTACTGCTCTTCCATTTTTGTTGTATTCATCAAAGTAATCGTCTTTTGTTAGTGTGTTTTTTTCGTGAGTTAGTTTTACTTTGATATTTTCTTTTTCTAGATTTTCTTTTACTTTGGTACTTATTTCCATAGTAAAGTCTTTTTCTTGATCATCATTATTTAAAGCACCACTGTCAATACCTCCATGGCCTGGATCTATAGTTATATCATATATTTCTTTGTCTTTATTTGACACTATTTTTAGATACATGGTTTGATAATCTTCATCTGTATCTATAGTTATTTTGTTGTTATATTTTGATAATGTATAATATGTTAGGTTTTTATAGCCTGTTTTATTATTTAATATATAGTATTTTATTTCTTCTTTATCTTCTTTTTCATATGTTACTTTGATAAATGTATAATATATTCCTTTAGGGATATCGTCTAAGTATATTCCTTCATTTAAGTAATCTGATGTTGTGAATATTATTTTGCCATCTTCTATACTTGTTGTTATATCTATATCTTTTTGATTTCCATTATATAGTAATAGTTTTATGTCTTTATAGTCTTTATCTGTTATTTCTAGTTCTCCTGTTAGGTTTAGATGGTTACCATATACGTGGTATTCTGTTACGTTAGCTTTTTCTTCTTCTACTTGTAGTTTTGGTACTGCATTTATGTAATTTACATATATAAAATATCCTACTGCTATTAAAATTATTAATATTATTAGTTTTTTCATTTGTTTTCTCCTATATTAAATGCTAGTAGTCTATTTAGTTCTACAGCATATTCCATTGGTAATTCTTCTCTGAATTCATTCATAAATCCCATTATTATTAGTTCTTTAGCGGATTCTTCACTTATTCCTCTACTCATTAAATAAAATAGTTTTTCTTCTGATATTTTTGATACTGTTGCTTCGTGTTCCATAAAGGAAGTACTATTATTTACTATGTTTGTTGGGATGGTATCACTTTTTGATATATCATCTATTATTAGGGTATCACATTTTACTGATGATTTGGAGTTTATTGCTTTTTTGGTTATTTTTACTTCTCCTCGATAGGTTGCTAATCCGCCTTGGGATGCTATTGATTTTGATACTATATTGCTTTTAGTATTTTTTCCTAGATGAATCATTTTGGCACCACTATCTTGGATTTGATCTTTGCCTGCTCTGGCTACGGTTATACAGCTACCTCGTGAGTTATCTCCTTTTAATATACAGCAGGGATATTTCATATTGGTTTTAGAGCCAACATTACCATCTATCCATTCCATTAGACCATTTTCTTCAACAATGGCTCTTTTTGTTACTAGGTTATAGACATCTGAACTCCAATTCTGTATAGTGGTATAACGACACTTTGAGTTTTTTCCTACGAATATTTCTACTACAGCGGCATGAAGTGAATCTTCTGTGTATGTTGGAGCGGTACATCCTTCTATGTAATGTAGGTCACTATTATCATCCACTATAATTAGGGTTCTTTCAAATTGTCCCATATTTTTGCTATTTATTCTGAAATAACTTTGAAGTGGTCTTTCTAAGTGGGTATTTGGTGGTATATAAATAAATGTTCCTCCTGACCATACAGCGGTATTTAGAGCGGTAAATTTATTCTCGTTATACTTTACTAATGATGCAAAGTATTTCTTGAATATATCTGGATGTTCTTTTAGAGCTGTATCGGTATCTAAAAATATAACATTTTTTTCTTTTAGTTCTTTATTCATGTTGTGATATATTACTTCACTATCGTATTGGGCTCCTATACCGTCTAAATAGGTTTTTTCAGCAGATATTACTCCTAAATCATCAAAGATATTTCTTACATCGCATGATATATTATTCCAGTTGTCGGTTAGTTTTTCTTCTCTTTCTTTGTAGTAATTTATTTTATCATAGTCTAAATCTAGTTTGGGACCAAAATTTGGATTTGTGCTTTTATCAAATGCTTCTAGACTTTTTAATCTAAAGTTTAGCATCCATTTTGGTTCGTTTTTTATTTTTGATATTTTCTGTACTACTTCTTTTGTTAGTTTCATTTTATCACCTTGTTACATCACTATTATATATGAATTTATTGTTATTGTAAAGGTTTAAAAATGTCTATTTTACATAATAGACATTTTTTAATTTGTGATATTTGACTTTGTATTAAATCCATTTATATAATAGTTTGGTATTGTTCCTTGTACTACTTTCATGGCTATTGGGATACTACAATCTATTGTTATTTGGTCGGTTGTAATCGGAAGGATTATTTTGGTATCTACCTTTATATCTATCATTAGTTTTAGTAGGGCATTATTTATTCCATATTCTACTACTTCAGTATTAAATCCTGTTGATACATCTCCTATTAAGGATAGTTTTACTGGTATTTTGGGTCCTAAGTTGTATAATAGGTTTGAGCCTGTAACTATACCCCATGGTATAGTTACAATTATTCCTTTTTCTAATAAGTCCATATTATAGTCGCTTAGGCTGTTATCTGGTAATTCTAGCATATCTATTTTGCCTTCTTCTACTGCTCTTAGGTTTAATTCTACTAGGCTTGTTATGGTGCTTAATACTTTAGATGTTGCTTTGGAATCAAAGTCTATTTGTGTTATTTCTCCTTTAGTATTATATATAACTGTAAATATTTCTTCTGTATCTATATTATATAGTTGTTTTGTTATTGATTTGTTTATTATTAATATAGTTAGTTTTTTTACTTCAGACTGGGCATATGATTTTAAAATTGGTATAGTCTTTGATGAGTAGTATTTTATAAATAATGATACTGAGGCTATTATACATATTGTTATTATTATAATTATTAATAAAGTGTTTTTCTTTCTTTTTTTTCTTAATATCATTTTCATATTTAATTATATGTATTTGTATATAAAAATAGTTTATTTAATTGATTTTAGTCCTCCTTCTAATGATTTGGTATTATAACCGAATAAATTTAATCTTGTGCTTATTTCATAACTTTGTATTCCTTCGTCACAGTATAGGTAATAAGTATTATTTTTATTTAAGTAATGAGAATAGTTATTTAATAGATTATAGTATGGTATATTTATTGAGTTTTTTATATGTGAAATATTATAGGAATAGTTGTCTCTGATATCTACGATGATAGGATTTTTTATTTTTTTTAATGTTTCAAATGAAACTATATTCATACTTACACCTCAGTATAAT
>CAVCHK010000135.1:0-10571 GCA_963601985.1 Paludibacteraceae bacterium | reverse complement strand
AATAAACATATACTATATCTACTAAATATACTAGAAATAAAACTATTAAAAAGAGTAACAAACAACATAATAATAAGTAAAACAATTACAATTATTTGACTCTTTTTCATATTATATTACCTCCAAATTACTTTTTAGCTTGTTCATAAACAAGTGAAGTAGTACCAATAGTAACCTTAATATCATCACTAACTTTCAAAGTACTAGTACTAGGCCATTCCAACTTCAAAATAAGTTCACTACTACCAGTATTCTTAACCAAAGTACTACCAGTTGTAATACTATTACCATCAGCATAAGTTAAAGTATACTTAAGTTCACCACATAATTTAGTAGCCTCTTCCGAAGTAGCACTACTATTAGTATTAGGACTACAAGAAATAGAACCCATAGTAAATGCAGTTAAAGTAGCATCTAAAGTACCAGTATTCTTAACATAAAAATCATAAGTAGCACTATCTCCAGGTGCCTTTAATGTAACATCAAATCCACTAATAGTAGTACTAGCAAGAGTAGGATTAGTATTCTCAATAGCATCTCCTACAATACTAGCGGTAAGTTTATCCCCACTCTTAAGAGCAAAATGCACATCCCACTCAGCAGGATCAACATTAGCACTACCATCAATCTTAAGAGTATCAGAATAAGCAGCATAACCAATAGTCAAACCAACTACCGCTATTAAAAGAGCCACTATAGCAATAACCTTAGCTCCTCTTTCCTTTTCCATATATATCTTCTCCTTTCTATTATAACATTATAATTATACATTATCTATTTAATTAATGTCAATAATAAATAAAAATATTTTTAATATTATATATACCATTATTCTATTCCATATAACTATTTCTCCATAAGTATACTTAATAAACCATGAATCTATTAATATGTCTTTTAACAGCTAAATTAAGTAATTTAGTACCACTCATGCAGTATTACTAAAAACATAATATAATTACATATAGATTATTTATTATATTAGAACTTAAATTATATGCCTATATGCTTTTTTGCATAAAAATAGAGGATAATATATTATCCTCTATTTTTATAACTTCTAAAACCATTAAATTTAGTTAAATACAGCAGTAATTTCTTCACCACTAGTAGAACTAACAGTAACAGTGCCAGTAAATCCATCCCTGTCTTCCTCAGTCTGGTCAGCACCAGTATTATTAACATATACCATAAAATATAACTTCTTACTACCATTACCACTAAGCAAAATAGAAGAAGCAATTATATCATTAGTATTATTAACAATACTATGTCTATCCGTATTAGTAACAGTATTAGCATCACTCATAAGGGTCCACTTCAAATTATTAACATTACCCTTATCAAAAGAAACAAATGCATTAACCGAAATATCATCACTACCCTCATTACTAACAATAACCTCATAAATCTGACATACAGTATACCCATTCTTATCAACACAATTAAATTCACTCTTACTAGCAGTCTCAAGCTGACTATCATATCCTGCTATAGAACCATCATAAATAGGAATTAAACTCTCACCCCTACTACCAGTAGCACTAATCTTATTAACCTTAAGACCAAGACTAACATCTAAAGTACTACCCTTAATATCATCATCACTCTTAGTACTAGCACTAAAATAAGCATAAGTAAAAGAAGCAGTTATAACTACTATTAATACAACTAAAATAACATAATACATTATTTTCCTTCTATTAACATTATTCATTATAACTACCTCCTATAATTATAAATTAACTAAACTGAGCTTTAACCTGAGCACCATTAGAACCCACAGCAGTAACTGTACCAGTAAATTCACCATTATCAGTTTGAGCAGAATTCAAATTCTTTACAAACACCATAAAATAACAAGCAGTAGTAACACCATTTTGTCCTACACTATTAGTAGTACATATACCTTTATCAACACCCTTAATAGATGTAGCATCAGTAACACTTATATTACTAGCCATCTTAACAGCATCAATATTAGGTGTAGTATTTCCAGTTAGTGCAGTTAAACTAATATCATAACTAACACTAGTAGAACTCTTGTTAGTAACTGTAACAGAATAAATCTGACATATAGTATACCCATTCTTATCAGTACAAGCCTGAGCAGCATTCCAAGCAGTATTAACAGCCTTATTAGTAGTATTCCAACCCAAAGCACCTTTAGTAAGTGTATCAACATCCATATCAATTGGTACTAAATTACCATTAGTAGTACTCACTTTACTAACTGTAAGTGTTGGAGCCTCTCCACCACCAGCTCTACCAGTAACAGCAGTATTATTCGATACACTAGCACTATAATAAGCATAAGCACTACCTGCTACTGCTACAATAAGAACCATAACACCTACTATAGCATATACTAAAGCCCCTTTATTATCATTTTGTTGTCCCTCTTGAAACATATAATCTTCCTCCTATCGTTTATACAATATAAGTATAACAAACATTTATAAAATTTACAATACTAAAAATCACTTTTAACATAATCTTTACCATTAATCTTTATAAGATTATCCTCATTAACCCCAGGTAAATTAAGTAAAGACGATATACCATCTAAATTAGAAATATTACTATCACTATTACTGTCAGTATTAATATTATCTATCCTATAATCACTCTTTAAACTAGCAAAACTCTTATTATCAATAAATAACTTAGACTTATCAACCTTCACTGGATCATAAGAATTAATAATCCAAAACTCATATAAAATCTTAAGAATATCATCTCTCATAGCCTCATCCTCTATTTTAGATAATTTATCCTCTTCAATCTTAATATTATTCTCAGTAACAAAAATATCATCTAATGTAACCTTTTCTTTATCAATTAAAGCATCCTGACTAACTAAAGTATTATAAGTCTTAGGATACCTATCACTATCAATAATACTAAAAAGCCTCTTTCTCTTATTAACTAACCTACTATAATCACTCTCTTTATTAAACATTAAATACAATATTTCTCTCTCACTACCATAAACATTCTTAATATCCTCATAAAGAATATTACGATACTTACCATTAGTATCACTATTAAAGTTAGTAAGTAAAGTATCCTCAAGCAATATATTATCAACCTCATACTCATCCTTAACAATATTAAGCTCATCACACTTACCCCTAAAACTATCAATTCTCTTTTTAATAGCCAAATACTTACTCTTCAAAGACAAATATTTACAAATAACCCCATATCTCTCTTTACATTCCAAATAATCATCATTACTAATATTATTATCCTCAAAGTATAAAATAACCTTCTCTAATCTAACCTTCTCTTCCTCTATTGTAGCGGTAATATAATCAAATTTATCCATCATTATCCTCCCTACTAGAAAGTTTCTTATAATTATCAACCGTCTTCCTAACAAGCTTATCTTTCTTAATCTTTCTTTCCATATTAGCCCTATCAATCTCAATTTCTTCTATTTTATCTAAAGCCTCACTAGTAATCTGATTCCTAATAACATTCTCCGCAGCCCTACTAATACACTCACACATTCTAAGCTGATATAAAACATAAAATGAAAGTAAACTATGAAGCATACTAGTAATATCCGTTTCAATAACAAAATCATGCTTAGTATCATATTCCCCATCAAACTCTACAGGAAACAAAGTAAGTTTCTTAAACTCAAAAGAAGTACTAGAATTATAATGATTATAAAACAAATTAATTTCACTATAAGTACCATTATCAATAGCACTATTAACAGCCTTCTCTATCTTATTAAATTCCTTATAAAAATTATCCTTCTCTATCTTTAAAATAGTCTTATTATCATGATAAACAATCTTCTTCCCAATAATAATCTTATAATCATTTTTATCAAGCTTAATCTGCCTAGTAACCTGAGAATTAAAATTCCCACAAAAACCAAAATCATTAGCAATATAAATATTAAGCTTATCCATCTTAGGATCAGGCATAATAACCTTCTTATCAAGAACCAAATTCTTATTATAAACAATATTCTTAATAATCTTAGTAATCTCATCCCCAACATTACGATAAGCCTCAGCCTCTCTTTTAGAAGCATCAACGCGTAGTAAAGAGTGGAAATTCATAACTTTAACTACGTTTTTTATTCTCACTATTACCACCACCTCTAATATATTTATTACTAATTACTACCATTTTCAAATTACTAAGAAGATTATATGACAAATAAAGAAATAAAAATATCATAACAAATACAAGTAATAATAACATCCACATATCCATATATTCATTAATAATATAACTATGTATTAAATATATAATCTTAATACCACCTAAAGCAATTAAAGAAAGAAAAGTATGAATAATAAATTTCTTATCTTTAACTAATATAGAACTAAGTAAACACAAAAACAATACAATAAAAATAATATATACATCAACATCAATAAAAGATACCATTAAATATACCATAAAAATATAATTAATAATAGAAGAAGAAATACTAACAATTTCCCTATTACTCATACCACCAAGTATACCATATAACCTAACTCTAGTCTTCTCAGGATCAAACATCTTAACAAGAACTTTTAACATAACATATAAAGAAATAACAACAATCAAACCAACAAAAGCAAAATAAAATACATTCTCCATAACTATCCCTCTTTTATCATTAAATTAAAAACATTCTCACTATTCATATAAAAAGCCTTAATATCCTTAAAAGACAAATTAACACTATCACTCTTAATATCCACTGAACCCTCTATCTCCCCAATAATAGGAAGATAATCCTGCATAATAAGTAAATTATAATCTTTACTAATAATCCTAACAATAGTAATATTATCATACTCCCTAAGACCATGAGACATATCAAAAACTCTAACCCTTATACCACTACTACTCATGATAACTTACCTATATACCTAAACTTACTCTCATCCATATCATCATATTTACCATTTAAAATATTCTCAACATCATCAAGTACATCTTTAATATCAACAAATTGTCCTTCTATATTAGTAAAAGATTCCGCTACAAACATAGGTTGTGAAAAATAATTCCTAAGCTTTCTACTTCTATAAAAAATAAATTTATCCTCTTCACTAAGTTCTTCAATACCAAGTACCGCTATAATCTCTTGCAAATCCTCATATCTAGTTAAATAAGCCAAAACCTTACCAACCAAATTAAAATGCCTCTCACCAACCTTATCAGCATCAAGCCTTTTAGAAGTTGACTTAAACACGTTAATAGCAGGATATAAACCAAGTTCAGCTACCTTTCTATCAAGAACAATCTGACCATCCATATAACTCATAACCGTTTGTACAGCATCATCAGTTAAATCATCTGCTGGAATATAAATAGCCTGAAAAGAAGTAATAGAACCATTATCATTAGAATTAATTCTCTCTTCAATACTACTAATCTCACTAGCCATATTAGCAGGATAACCATTTTCTATTAGTAATTCCTTTAAATCAGTAGATATCTCAGCTTTAGCTTGAATAAACCTATATATATTATCAATAAAGATAAGAACATCCTGATGTTTTTCATCCCTTAAATACTCAGCCATCCTAAGTCCAGTACCAACACTCTTACTTCTAGATATCGGATTATCACCCATTTGACCAAATACCATTGCCATTTTATCAAGTAAATTACTCTTTTGCATATCATCATATAACTCTCTACCTTCACGGCTTCTCTCACCAGCACCAACAAAAACAGCATTAGAAGAAGAACTAGCATAAATATTATGAATAAGCTCTTTAATAAGAACAGTCTTACCAACACCAGCACCACCAAGTAGTCCCATCTTAAAACCCTTTTCCAATGGAGCAAAAAAATCAATAACCTTAATACCAGTCCATAAAGGCTCATTATCCACTTTAACATCTTTTAAAGTAACAGTAGGATTATTAACCGAAACCCTCTTCTCACTCTCAAAAGGTAAACCATCAATAACATTACCATAAGAATCAAATATTCTACCTAATATCTTATCCGAATACTCAACTTCAAGACCATCACTCTTCTTAAGAACAATAGCCCCCTTCTCAAGTCCTCTAGTACTATATAAACTCAAACAAGTAGCGGATATATTATTAATCTCTACTACCTCAAATATATAGTCAGAATTACCCTTAACCTCTAAAATATCACCAATCTTCAAAGAAGTATTAGACAAAATAATCTCTACTGAAATATCATTAATCGTAATAATCTTACCTATTTCCATCATTATCACCTACTTCTAAGAACTTATATAGTTCAATCATCTCTTCTTTACTCTTAGGAGTAAACTTATACTGATTAAGCTTATCCAAAATAACCTTACCCTCTTTTAACCTATTCTGAAGTTCCTCACTCATCTCATCAACATTAGCAAGTTCATATATATCCCTAACTTCCAAATACTCAAGTAACTTACTCCTAACCAAACTACCAACCCTTTTCATATCACTAGCCTGTACATTACCACCAAGGCGAGATACAGAAAGCCCATAATCCAAAGCAGGTTTTTCACCCTTAGCAAAGTTCTTACTAGATAGTACAAGCTGACCATCACAAATAGAAATAATATTAGTAGATATATAATCAGTAATATCCTCACTCTTAGTTTCCACTATAGGAAGAATAGTAATAGAACCACCATTCTTATGTTGACATCCCCTCTCTAAAAGTTTACTATGAGCATAGAAAATATCAGAAGGATAAGCATCCCTACCAGGAGTCTTATTACTAGAAAGAGATATTTGTCTATATACATCAGCATGTTTCTTCAAATCATCTATTACCACTAAAACATCATAAGAATCCATCATCATCGACTCTGCTATAGATAAAGCAACATAAGGAGTCAAATACGTTCTATTAGGAAGTTCATCATTAAATGAAGCAATAATTATCGTATACGATGCTGCTCCCCTCTTAGTAAGTTCATAGTAGATATCCTTAACCTCTTTCTTAGTCTTACCAAGAGCAACATATAAACACACCATATTCTTATCCTTTTGATTAACAATAGCATCAAGAACAATCTGTGTCTTACCAGTTTTCTTATCCCCAATAATAAGCTGTCTCTGGCCCCTACCAATAGGATATAACATATCAATACCAGTAATGCCAGTTAAAAACTCTCTCTCAACTAATCCCCTATCCATAATAGCAATAGGATTATTCTCAACATCAACCTCTACCAAATTATCAAACCTTTTACCAGCAATCAAGTCATTACCAAAAATATCAATAACTTTACCCATAGAATCCATACTAAATAAACACTTAAACTGTTTCTTAAGAGAATATACACAATCACCAGGATTAATCTTCTCATTAACCTCTACTAAAGATATCGTAATATTATTCTTACCTACCTTAAAAACAAAACCCTTAGCCTTATCAGCAATATTAACCTCTTCATAATAAGTAATATCATTAAGACCAGACACAATAACAGTATAAGGATTAACCTTAATTACCTTACCAACAGAAAAAATATTATCATTATTCTTAATTTCTTCTACCTTTTTATCAATCTTATTAATATCCATTTCACGCATTCCCTTCATTCAAACTAAAATCATATATTTTATTACGATATAATATCTTAATACCCTTATAAATACTATCAGAAACTTTAGTCTTTATTCTTTTATCAATATAATCATAATTAACATTACGATTAGATACTAGTACAGTAACCGTAGGATCATTAAGTTCTATTAATCTATTTAAATAATCAATAAAATCCTCCATATTAAAAACATTACTAGATAAAAATATCTCATATATCTTATGCTCATCACTACTAAGAAACTTACTCAAATACTCCTCTCTCTCATCAGGAAGCATAACTTCAATCTTATATATTTCACTAGGAGTAAACTTACTTCTTAATTCCAAAGCAAAATCATACATATTATCACCATTAATATTAGCTAAAAAGTCCCTAATCAAATCCTCATAATTAATAATAAATTTCTCTTCAATCTTCTTATTAAGAGCAAAAATATTCTTATCAAGATAACTACTTTCAGTAAGCAAATCAATAATACTATTATCAAAATCATAAGTAGCTCTGCCATCTTTAGTCCTATTCTCTTCTAACCCATTCTTCCTTTTTTCTAATTCTTCCTCTAATTCAGATAATTTCTTTTCTTTCTCATCAATCAAATAATCATACTGTTTTAACTTATCCACAAAATATGACTTTGACTTATCATCTATTACCTTAACCGTATTCTTAAGTATTAAACTCATAGCCAGAACAAGTAAGATAATAACCACAAAAGAGATAATAAATAATTCCATATTATCCCACTAATGGATTAAAGAAAAGTAATAAAAAGCAAAAAGCAAATAAAAACAATAAGAAAATAGCAAATATAATTAATATTGTCATAATAGAATGAACCACATCATTCTTAGTCTCAGGATTCCTTCCCACAGCTTCTGCTACTCTACCTCCAAGAAGCCCAATACCAAGTCCTAACCCCAAAAAAGCAAGACCAACCATAACACCAATTGCCACCGCTGTAGCAGATAAAATACTTTCCATAAATAACTCCTCCTTTATAATTTACCTATCTCTTCATTTATATAACCCATATTACTATCCATATTAGTATAATAACAAAGCTTATTAACATCATTCATTCTAACCATATAATATACTTTATTATCATCTATATAAAGACTAATATTACTAGGCAACATCTCTCTTATCCTAACAACATATTTATACTTATTCCTATTAAATTCACTAGCACTAATCTCACTATTATCAATAGCATCCACTACCATCTTATCATAATCATCAGAAAGAGCAATATAACTATCAAATATATCATTAGCAATATCACTATAACTACTATCAAGCCTATTAATAAGATCATCATTACTAATAATACTATCATTCAATAAATCAATATTAATAGTAATAACATCTTCATAATTAGCAAGATCACCATATAATACATAACTAATCTTAATAGATAAAATATCACTATATATACCACTCATTATCCTAGTATCAATAACCCTATTATTAGAAATAATATCCCTCTGTCTCTTCAAAAAATCATCATTAATTTTACTATCAATACCCTTAAGATATAAAACATCCCCAGAAGTATAAGTATAATCACTAACCCTATAACTAACAATCCTCTTATTAATATGCAAATAACCATACTTATTCTTATAAGCAAATACCCAGTAAGTACACATAGAAATAACAATACATATAAACATAGTACTAACTAAAATAACTCTCTTATAATCACTATTCTTACCCTTCTTCTTTTTCATTAAAGTACCCACTTTCCTACTATAACAAGTATAACATTTAAGCATTTATAAGTCAATTACTATTTTATCAAAAACTAACTAATCTCCGTAGGCTTAATCTTAATTTTTCTATTATTACCAAGATAACGAATAATATACTTACTAGCCTTATCACTATTATCAATATTATAAATAAATATATAAGAAGTATACTCATTCATATTCAAATTTTCCTTATAATACCCACTACCAATATCAGTAAAATAATAATAATACTTCAAACTAGGAATATACTCATTCTTTTTACCCTTTAAAACAAACTCATCAGTCCTAAGACTATATTTACTACTCTTACCCATAACAGAAGTCTTAAGAATAACATAACTATTATTCTTACTAGTAGCATGCCTAGAAGATATATAACTATCTTCCACTATCAAATTAAAATTCTCTGTACTAAGAGTATCTCCTTCCCCTAAAGTCCTATGAATAACAAACTTATTAAAAGGAAATCTCAAAACCAAAATAAACAAAATAATACCAAAAATAATATTAAGTAAAAACTTATTCTCCAAATAATAATACTTCATCTCTCTAGCAAACTTACTACCAATTCTCTTAAAACTATCACTAGATATATTAGTATTAATCTCTATCTCTTCATTATCAGTCTTATCAAGTTTCAAATCAATCATATCACTAGAAAAATTAAACTTCTTAATATCAAAACCAAGTCCCCTAATCAAAACAGGAATACATAAAATCAATAACCCCCAATAATTAAACCTACTAATATCACGAAGAAGTCTAATCTCCCTCGCTGACATAATACCAGTCTCTAAATCCTTAACATTACCATGTAAATAAGTAAAAACAAAACCAGATACCAAAGACACTATAACCACTATTACATAAAAAAATTTAGGTTTCTTCTTATATCTCATAAGCATAAATATAAACACAGATATAAAAATAACAAGCAAAAAGCAAACAGTAATAAAAGGACTAAAATATTTAGAAGCAATAACCTCCATATTACCATTACTATTAATATAATCCCTAAAAAAATTAAGTACCCCACTAGCAGACATAGTTATATAAACAAGTAGTCCAAACAAAATCAAATGAATAACTTTAAAATATTTAATCAAAAAAGCATAAGGTCTTCTAAGTACCATATTAAATCACCTCTATTATAACTAAATTATACACTAATAAACAAAAATTATCAAGAAAAAAACTACCTTAACAGAGATTTTCCCTGAATTTAATTAATACCAATAATTATAATAGTTTAACCTAAT
>CAVCHK010000134.1:0-2541 GCA_963601985.1 Paludibacteraceae bacterium | reverse complement strand
GGATAATAGGGTATATATTAGTATTTATGATAAAGAGATGGATATATTCTATAATAAAGTTGTAGTAGTGAATAAAGAAATAAGAGAAGATAATAAAAAAGAAGTAGTAAAAGAAGTAATTGAAATGTTTAATGGTATTTTATAGGAGTTGTTATGAGTATTAGTGATAGGAATAAGGAATTGGTTTTGGTTATTTTGATTGTTTTGATTAGTGCTATATTTGGTTTTGTATATGAAACGATATTTTATCGTATTGATTTGGGTTATTTTGTTAAAAGGGGTAGTACTATTGGTCCTTGGCTTCCGATATATGCTACTGGGGGACTCTTTGTGTATTTAGTGAATAGGAAAAATAAGGATAGTATATTTAGGGTATTTATACTTAGTACTTTGGTATGTGGTATACTTGAGTATATAGTGGGTTATTTACTTTATAATATTAGTAATATAAGGCTATGGGATTATAATACTGAGATATTAAATTATGGTAATATTGGTGGTTTTATATGTTTAAGAAGTGTTTTATTTTTTGGTTTATCTGGGGTATTTTTAATGAGTGTTGTTTTACCTATAGTTAGTAATTGGGTAAGAGTTAATGGTAATAGGAGAGTTTTGTTTATTACTTTGTTTATTGGTTTATTATTTGTTGTTGATTTTGTTATTAATTATATTATAATATAAGTATAAGGAGTTGATTGGTATGTCCACTATTAAGGAGTATATAAAGATTTATAGTAATTTTAGTTTTGAGGAATGTGATTTTAATATTAATGATGTTATTATATTTAGTGAACTTTCTTATATTAATTGGAGTGGTATAGTATCTTCTAATAATAAGATTACGTTAAAAGAGGCTAGTAATTTATATTTTCAGAATCTTGATTTTAATAAGGGGTATTTTAGTTTTTTTGCTAAAGAGAATATTGAGAATTTAAAGGGTATTATGAATAGTAAGAGATATGGGAATATTATACTTAGTAATTATGTTAAATATTTAGATAAGGAAAAGCAATTTGGAGCACTTAGTATATATTTTGATAAAAATAGTTTGTTTGTATCTTTTGAGGGTACTGATGATACAGTAATTGGTTGGAAAGAGGATTTTATACTTGGTTATCATTTTCCTATAATATCACAAAAATATGCTATTGAATATTTAAATAAAGTTATAGATGATGATAAAGTAATTTATGTAGGAGGTCATTCTAAAGGTGGTAATTTGGCTATGGCTTCTTCTATGTATGCTTGTGATAGGGTGTTTAATAGGATAAAAGAAGTATATAATTTAGATGGTCCAGGGTTTAGAGAGAGAGAAGTTAATTCTAGAGAGTTTAAAAGGTTATTACCTAAACTTAGAATGTATGTTCCTGTTGATAGTATAGTTGGTATGCTTCTTTATAGTACGGATAAGTATAAGGTGGTTAAATCTACTGAGAAGGGTATAAGAAGTCATGATTGTAATACTTGGGTTTGTTTTGGTTCATTTCTAGAAGAGGGAAAACAATCAAATTTTAGTAAAAAGATAAATAGTAAAATTAAAAGTTGGAATAAAAAATATAGTGATGAAGAATTAGAAAAAATGATTATTACTTTCTTTAATGTACTTGAAAAGAGTGATATAAAAGGTTTTTATGAACTTAAGAAGATGAATAAAGATAAAATATTAAAAATATTAAGTGAAGTAAATATAATAGATGATAAAACGAAAAAATTATATTTTGAAGCTATTAAAGAGCTAATTTTAGCTAAATAGAAAGAAGGTTTAATATGGATAATATAAAAGTTATAAAAGGTGATATTACTACTTTAGATGTAGATATTATAGTAAATGCTGCGAATAAAACACTACTTGGTGGTGGTGGTGTAGATGGTGCTATTCATAGAAGGGCTGGTAGAGAATTAAAAGAGGAATGCAGGATGCTACATGGATGTAATACTGGTGAGGCTAAAATGACTAAGGGTTATAATTTAAAGGCAAGAAGAGTAATTCATACAGTAGGTCCAGTATATTGTGGTGGTAATAGTAATGAAAGTGAATTACTTAGGAGTTGTTATAAGAATTCTCTTTTATTAGCGGAAGATTACCGAAGGGAGATGGGTATAGATAAAATAACTATTGCTTTTCCTTGTATAAGTACTGGAATATATCATTTTCCTAAGAGGGATGCTTCTTTAATAGCGGTAAATACTGTTAAAGAAGTTAATAATTCTAATATTGAAGTTATGTTTGTCTGCTATGAAGATGAGGATTATTTGTTATATAATGATTTGATTAAGTAGATAATTTAATTACACTTTTTATAAGTGTTTTTTTATTTAGAAATATTTAAATTAAATTGACTTAAAGGTATTGTATATGGTATATTGATAGTGCATTAAAAAGAATTTTTATATGATGAATTTAAAGTTATTTATAAATTATAAAAATAGGACTAGATAATACTGAATGTTAAAATAAGATTTGTGATTTTTATTTATCCTTAATATATGTAGGTAAAATAACTTCGGAGTTATATAATAATTCGAGTGATGGAACATATG
>CAVCHK010000133.1:3483-4611 GCA_963601985.1 Paludibacteraceae bacterium | reverse complement strand
GAAAGAACTAATATTTCTATTAGTTATAGTTCTATATATTATATGGTATTTTAGTTTAAAACATGAACAAGTATTTGGTAAAAATACCCCTCCTGAATAACTCCCTGTTAGATTTATTCATTCTATTACCTACTTTCTATCTATATCAATTTTTTTAGCATATTTTTAGATGTTAAGCAAGAGCAAAAATGATTAAATTGGAGACTTTGGCTCCAATTTACCTCTTAAGACTTGGGCTTAAGAGGCTATTATTCTTTGAGTAAGTTACTTAATGGGGTTATTTGATATCCTTTACTATTTATATATTTTATTATTATATTTAGATTATTGGTATTATTTAATAGTATTATACTTCCATTTGTTATTTCTTTTTTTATGTCTTCGTAGTCTCCAATAATATTTGGTAATATGGTATACATATTATTTTGACTACATATTTCTAGTATATTTTTATTTTTTTCTTTTGATAAACAATATTTAGAGGTGTTATTTGATATTCTATTTATTATACTGTTATCGTTTGTTAGGGATTCTTTGGTATAGATACCGTTATTTCCATATGTATATATTTCGTTTGTTTTTAATTTATTTATATTTTCTATATTTATATCTTTATGATTTAGGAATAGTGTTAGGTTATTATTTGTTATTTTTTCTATGTCTTTTACGTTTAGTATTAGTAATAGTGATACTTTGTTTTTATTGTTATTTCCTTTAATGATATATTTATCTTTGTTGTTTGATAGAAGGCTACTGGGATAGAGGGATTTATATACTAATAGTTCTTCTCTAAAGATACCTGATGATTTCATTTCTTCATAACTTTTTAATACATCTATTTGTCTGCCACTTATACCTGGTACTATGGTATCTTCATTTAATACGGCATTTACTGGTTTTATTTCGTACTTTTCTTTTATGGTTTCTATTTTGTTCATTAGGGGATCTTTTTTATTTATCATATTTATTACTTTATCTGTATAAAAAAAACTAAAACATACTAGAGAAAGTAAGGATATTGTTTTTATTATATTCTTCACTTTACCACCCTGGTATAATATATGTTTTAGTTTATCTTTAATACTTTATTTTTTTGCTTGTTTTAGTGCTTCGTTTATGGCACTATAT
>CAVCHK010000133.1:0-3473 GCA_963601985.1 Paludibacteraceae bacterium | reverse complement strand
ATTTTTTTGCTTGTTTTATTTTTTTTTTTATGGCACTATATAGGGCATCTATTTTTATGGTACAACCGCTTACAGCATCTGTTTTTCCGTCTTCATCTAGTTTTAGGTTATCGATACCTTGATTGTCTACGACATATTTTTCTAATGCTTCAGCCTGCTGATACCATTCTCCTATGGTACTTCCGTATTCTACACCATACATTCCATAGTCACTACCTAGGGCTTTTTTGCTTGTTTTTACCCCATCTTTGGTATATGTTGTATCTAGTTTTACATCTGTTATTTTTCCACTTGTATCTACTGTTATTATTGCAGTAGCGGTATTTGTTTCTCCTCCATAGGTATCGTTTGCTGTTCCGGTATATGTTCCTTCTTTATATCCTTTTGAACATCCTGTTAGTAATAGTAGTCCTATTATTCCTACTAAATATATTTTTTTCTTCATATTATTTCCTCCTATTATATTATAAAATATTTTATGTTTTTTTTCTAGTCCTAAATTATGTTTTTTGTGCTATTTATTAGTTTTTTTGTTATTACTCCTATTATTATACCTGTTGGGATAGAAAATAGTGCTAGGTATGGTAAGTAGTATATTATGTTGCTATTTTTTAGGATAAGTATTCCTATTAGTACTTGTCCAATACTGTGGGATATGCTTCCTAGTATTGATACTCCTATTAGGGATAGATGTGTTTTTTTAGCTAGGGCCATAACTATTATGCTAAGAATTGCTCCTCCTAGGGAGAAAAAGAAGTTAAAGCCGAAGCCTGTTCTTAATAGGGCTACTATAAAAACTCTTATCAGGGATATTATTAGGGATGTTTTGAAATTGTAAGTATATAAGGCAAATAGTATTATTATATTGGCAAGTCCTAGTTTTAATCCTGGAAGGATATCTCCTAGGGGGGTTATTAGGCTTTCTAATATGCCTATTACAATGCTCATAGCGGCTAAGATGCTTATTGTTGTTATTTCTTTTGTTTTCATTAGTAAATCACTCCATCTATGGTTTCTTTTTTATCATTTGTTATTTTTATTATTATTTTGTTAGGAAGACAGATCAGTGATTTTGTACTATCGGTAATGTAGCCTTGTTTTTGACAGATATGATTTGGGGATGTTTCATCGGTTATTCTTATTTTTTTGTCTTTTACTTCTATTTTGACATCTCCTAGATAGCCTTTTATGGTGTATTCTTTATCTATATTCATATCTATTTTTAATACTTCTTTATCTTCATAGTAGACTATAGCGGTATTTCCTTTTGTTTTTGCTGTGTTTATTGTTATTATGGATATTAGTATTATTATAAAGAGTATTATTGTTAGTTTTATATCGTTTTTATTCATAGTTAAAGCCTCTACTTTTTATTATATTGTCTTTATCTATATACCATACTGCTTCTATGTCTTCGGTATTATCTATTATTTCTTTTCCTTTTTCTGGGGGAAGGAGAAATAGATAAGTACTATATATATCCGCTAGAGTGGAAGATGATGTTATTACGGATACGGATTTTGTATAATTGGATGGGTATTTGGTAATTGGATTTATGATGTGGTTATAGTTTATGTCGTTTAATGTGCAATATCTTTGGTAGTCTCCTGAAGTGACTACTGAGGTATTTTTTATATTTAGTTTTATGTATATATCGCTTGTATTTAATGGGTCTGTTATTCCTACTGTATAGGTTTCTTTGTTATATGGTATGCCTGTTTTGACATTGCCTCCAGCATTGATTATATAAGAGTTAATGTTATTTTCTTCTAAATACTTTCCTACTATTTCGGTCGTATATCCTTTAGCTATGGCTCCTAAATCTAGTTTTACGTTATTTTGTTTTTGAAAGGTATTATTTTCTAGAGTAATATCATTTATATTTGTGTTTACTTCTAAGTCTTTGCTAGATGGAAGGTTATCACAGTTATTTATGAATTCTTTCCATACTTCTGTTAAGTTTCCTGATGCGATATTGAATAGGCCATTTGTTTTATCATAGTATTCTATTCCTATATTTATTATATCTGATAATCTTGGGTCTATTTCTATTTTAGTGTTATCTTTTAGAACTTCATTTAGATAGTAGATATTTACTATGTTATCATATTTATTATATCTATCAGTTAGGTTATGGTATGTTTTGTATATATAATCTATATCATCTAGTATTTTATTTGCTTCTTTTTTATTCTTGGTTGTGTTTATTTTTATATCTATATATGTATCCATATAGAAATAATTTCTTTGATATGTTTTATAAGTGCTTATATTAACTAGAGTTAATATAAGGGTTATTAGTAGTAATGTTAAAATTGTTATTAGTATTTTCTTCTTCATATTTATCACATTTTTATTTTACTAAATATGTAATGGGAAG
The DNA here is from genome assembly GCA_963601985.1 of Paludibacteraceae bacterium. Classification (GTDB taxonomy): domain Bacteria; phylum Bacillota_I; class Bacilli_A; order RF39; family UBA660; genus CAG-302. Next base: position 1,093 of record CAVCHK010000133.1, on the reverse strand, counting down.
TCAACTATTAGAAAGAAAAAGAATTTTTATTTGTAATTCTCTTCTATTCTAACTATATTTTTATCTTTAGTGATTCCATATAATTCACTTGGATACATTTCTTCTTTATTGCTTATTAATTCAAAGCCTATGATATTTGCAGCTTCTAATTTCCAAAAGTAGTATTTTTCGTCTTTGGTATAGTCATAACTTGGATCTTTTTCAGATATATATACATTTCCTTTTTCGGTTAGGATGAGTATTCTACTATCAGCTGTAGAAGATAAGTTTCTGCTGGCGATTTTGGATAGTTTTTCTTGATTGAATAGTAGTTTTTCTTCTTGGTTATCTACTTTGGCATATAGCATGTTATCTTTTATATAAAACGTGGTATATATTTCTTTATCTTGTGAGGATTCTTTATGGTTATAGTATTTTAATTCTTCGGTTAATTCTACTTTTGTTATATTTCTATCGCTTTCGCATATTTCGATATCTTTTGGGTATATAAGTTTTTCTTTTCTTTTGTTTGTATTTAGGCATTTATCTATAATGTCTGTCTCTTTAGTTATGTATTCAGCGTTTACTCTTCCTCTTTCAGTACAAGTTTTTAGCATTTCTTTGGTGATTTTGGTATCTTTATAGGTATTTTCTTTTAGGCATAAGTATTCTACTTTATTTGAATATTTATAGATAAAGAATGTTAGTAATAATGTAAATACTAATATTGTATTTATGATATTTGTTTTTTTCATTTTATCACCTATCCTTAATATTAATATACTATAGATGTTTGTATAAAGCAATAGTATAAATGTTAAAATAAAGATTGGTGGATATTGAATTAAAGAGAGAATTACAATGAAAGGATATACAAGAGGAACTAATAACAATTATTATAGTATTGAGATTAAAACTAGAAGAGCTTATAGTAAAAGTGTGATTATGCTTTTTTAATACTTTTGTAGGTGTTCTTAGGGCTAGAGCAGTTTTCTTGCTGTGCTTAGCTTGAAGTAAAAAAATAAACATCTTATGATGTTTATTTTTAATTTGCTTCAATGGTCGGGAAGACAGGATTTGAACCTGCGACCTCTACGTCCCAAGCGTAGCGCTC
>CAVCHK010000132.1:0-2451 GCA_963601985.1 Paludibacteraceae bacterium | reverse complement strand
TGGCACTAGCAGTAGCACTATAATATGCATAAGCACTACCTGCTATTGCAATAAGCAAGATTACTATACCAAATATCATATATATCTTATTTTTACTTATCTCTTTCATACTCTATCACCTCTAGAACACGAGAAAACACTAATATTTCTATTAGTTAAACATCTATATATTATATGATATTTTAGCCTAAAACACGAACAAGTGTTTGGTAAAATTGCCCCCCCTGATTAACTCCTTGTTAACTTTTATCATTATCTGTTACCTACTTTCTATCTATTTAAAGTTTAGCATATTTTTATTTATTTATCAACTATTTAACTCAAAATATTTATTTACTATTTGAGAAGATATTAGTTTAGTTACTCCATATGTAGTACTATCTGGAACACTTATATCTGGAGATACTACTACTATACTCATTTTTGGATTATCAGAAGGTGAATATCCAACAAAAGATGAAGTTATAGTTTCTGTATCTACTTTACCATCACCATCTGTATCTATAAAGCTTTGACTTGTACCAGTTTTACCTGCTGAATTTGTATAATTACCCATATAGCCATATCCTAATCCTCTTGTTACAACTGCACTAAAGCCTTCTTGTACTCTATCTATGTATTTCTTTTCTACTGATAATTTTCCTAGTTCGGTTATATTTGCTTTATATATTAGTGATCCAAATGTATCTTTATTTTCACTTGGTTTATATACTTCTTTTAATAGATATGGTTTTAATCTTGTTCCATTATTAGCTATGGTATTTATATACTGAGATAATTGTATTGGTGTATATGTATCATACTGACCAATAGAGAAGTCTAATAAGTGTCCTGGTAATTTACTACTTCCCATATAACCTAAACTTTCTACTGGAAGATCTATTCCTGTCTTTTTACCTAGTCCAAACTCTGCATACATTTCTCTATATTTATCAAAAGCACTTTCATCGAGTGATAAACCTTGATTATATTCATAAGTTCCATTTCCTACTTTTATTGCTATTTTATATTGATATACATTAGAAGAGTTTTGAAGAGCATATATATCATCTATCAATCCCATTGTCTGCCAAGAACACTTCTCTGGAGTATCTTTTATTTTTATACATTCATCATTTAATACTGTACCTATATCTATAGCATTATATTTATATCCAACCATCATTGAAGCTCCTTTTACTACACTTCCAGGAGTAACTGGAAGTGTAACTATTCCAGGGGTATAATCAACTATTTGATATATTCCATCTTTATTTATTGCTTGTTTTCCTGCCATAGCTAGAATTTCTCCTGTATTAGGATCTGTATTTAGTGCCAGGCATACCTATAGCATTTAATACTTCTTTTGTTAATATTTCTTCTAAGGATTTTTGAAGTTCTATATCTATTGTTAATACTATATCATTACCTCTTTTACCTTCTGATACTAATTCATAACTATTATCTGATAATAATCGATATTTTGCTTTAGTACCTTTTAGATAGTCTTCATATTGATATTCAAGATATGATATTCCTACTCTATCATCTAATGTATATCCTCTTTTTAAATATTCTTGTGATAACTCTGATGGTATTCCTTGACTATTAGAGGAGACATTACCGAGTATTGATTTAAATGTATCACCATATAGATATACTCTTTCCCAATCTAATTTGGTATTAAAACCTTTTAAATTATCTATATTTTCACTAATATAAGCATATTCTGCATCAGTAACGTCACTATTCTTAATTACTTTTTCTGCATAAGAATATCCTTTATTCATTAAATAATATATATATGCTGCTTTTTTATCTTCTTCAGTATATTCTTTTATCTCTTCGTCTAGTCTTTCATATATTAAATCTTCTATATCACTATCTGTTAATTTTCTTTTATTATATAAATCCCATTCTTCATCAGTTATTTTCTTCTTACATTCTTTATAATTTGCTTTATAATAGAAGGTCTTTAGTTTATTATCATCTATCTTTGAATAATCTATATCTATATTTTGAGAAACTGTATAAGATAGAGATATTTCTTCTTTAGTAGTAATACCTGTTTGTTTCTTATAGTATATTGTTTTTACTCCTTCATTATCTACGAGTAATTTATGATTTCTATCATATATTCTTCCTCTTGGTGCACTAGTACTTTCTATTGTTTTTTCTGTAGACATAGCTAATTTTTCAGTATATTCATTATTTTTTAGTATTTGAAGATAAAAAACTCTAGTAGATATAACTAAAAATAATATAATTAGAATAACCGCTATAAAGGTAAATCTTCTTTGCATTATTTGATCTAGATGTTTATTATTTTGTTTTTTTCTTTTATTTATAGGTTTAGTTTTCTTTTTTATTTCTAGTTTATTTTTTTTATTTTTCTTTGTAGTTTTATTTATTCTCTTCTTTTTATGTTTAAATATATTTTTAAATATATTACTTTTTATTTTCATACTAGGC
>CAVCHK010000131.1:0-3887 GCA_963601985.1 Paludibacteraceae bacterium | reverse complement strand
TTTAATACCATTAGTACCATAAGTATAATTAAGCATAGTATAAGTAATATTATTTATCTTTTTAATATTTACTTTATCTCTGTCTTCTTTAGATAAATAACTACCTGATGTTAATACATTACTTTTACTATTCCAATAATTAAGTGAATTAATTATTGCTTTTTCTCCTCTATCAAGAGTATGATTAGTAGCTAAACTCACTAAATTAAAGCCAGCATCTATTGTAGCATCACCAACTTCATAAGGTGAATTAAAAGCTGGATAACTAGATACTCCTATTTCACTACCTCCTAAAATAGTCTCTTGATTATAATAGGCTAAATCATAGTCTTTTATGATATCTTTAATATAACTATACATAGGTTTAAAGTCATAACTACCATTACTTGTTTTAGTACTATTATATAGTTTATCATTAATTAGGTTATCTCCTGCCATAATAAGACTAATAGAAGTACTATTATTATCTATATTTATTTTACTATCATTATTTATATTATTATTATTTGATAATTCATTATATCCAAAATATATACCCATTATTAATAATAACACTATAGTTATTTTAGGTAATATTCTCTTTTTTCTTTTTCTTTTCATATATACCTCACTATCCTACTCTAAGATTTTCACGTTTTTAGTAAAATCCTAGAGTAGACTTAAATGTTATCTAAAGAATTTAATTCTAAAAAGTCTTTAAGTTTAATATGAACAACAGTACTAGTAGAATAGTCAATTTCATCATTTGTTATAATTATTTTCTTATTAGAATTATCTAAATTAGCAAATGCCCTAAATTCTCTGTCATATGTCTTTTCATCTTCTAGACTATACGCAACTTGAATATAATATTTTTTACCTTCATTTTGAGCTAAAAAATCTATTTCTCTATTACCATCATTATATACTTTTAAATCATATCCCATATAAATTAATTCATTATATACGATATTTTCCAAATTATGAGTAAGATCATATCTACCATCTGTACATTTTAGTGAATTAAATGCTACATCCTCATTATATACTTTATAGTAATATTTTAATTCATTTTTGGTTTTTGTAGAAAAAGTTTTTATTCTTTCTATAATATATGCCTCTTCAAGATAATTAATATATTTTATTATTGTATTTATTGAGCAGCTTTCATGGCTATGTTTTATATAGTCATGAATACTTTTTGCAGATATTATCCTACTATTAGATCTTAAAATAAAATTAACTAAACTTTTAAATAATTCTACTTTTTTTATTTTGTATCTATTTATTAAATCATTAATAACTATTGTGTCTTCTAAATCTTTTAAATATATATTTCTTGCTTCATCTTTAAATTCAAATCTTTTTGGAAATCCACCCCAAATTATATAATCTATAATTGGCAAATCAATATTCAATTCTTTGGCATACTCTTTTATTTCTTTGTAGACAAATGGTCTTATTTTGAAAGAGACATATCTTCCTGATAATTCTTTTGTAAATTCTTTCGATAATAATTTTGAGTTAGATCCAGTTATAAATACTGAATTGTTATATAATCTAAGCGTCTTAACCGCTAAAGCCCAATTATCAATTACTTGTAATTCGTCTAAAAAAATATAACACTTACCTTCTTTTCTATTATCTTTTACATAATCAATTAGTAAATCTCCATTACTTATTTTGTCTTTTACTTTTTTATCTTCAAAATTAAGATATATCACATTATCTGTTTTTTCTTTTATTTCATCTATCACCTGATCTAAGATAACTGATTTTCCACATCTTCTAATACCTGTTATTATCTTAATTAAGTCTGAATCATAGAAAGGTCTTATATTTTTTAAATAATGTTCTCTTTTAATCATTTTATCACCATCCAATTTAATTATACTGAAAGATTTTTCGTTAGTCAACAAAATCTTTCACCCAAAATTATTATTTTTTAAAAGGAAGACCATAGGCTTCCTTTTACTTTGAAAGACTTTTGGCTTTCAAAGATATATATTATCTTTTCTTAACTTTCTTTTTACTATTATACATATTCTTTATTTCATTTATCTTCTTAGAAAATACTATTTCACCAGTAGTAGTATTAACTTTAGATAATTTAGCACTAAATATATCTCCTATTAATATTTTTTCACCATTTACTCCTATAATAGAATAACCATCTCTGCCTTGATGAAAATATTCTTCATTATAATATAATCTTCCATATATCATATTATCAAGACTAAGTACAGTTAAATACTTATCGTTAACACTTGATACTATTACTTCATATTCTTCTTTTTCATTATCTTTAATATATTCAGCTTTTCTAATATTGTCTACTTTATTTTCTGCTTTAATAGCTCTGAGTTCAGCGGATGTAGCAATTCTAGCAAGATATGGCATAATCTTTTCCCACTTTTCTTTAGTATAACTAACGCCATAACGAAGAGAATCTTTAACTACTCTTTGATTAATAGTGTCAGATAATCTTCTTATTGGAGAAGATCCTGTTGCGTAAGCATCTAATCCTAGTGCATAATGACCAATATTTGTATGAGAGTACTTTGCTTTAGATTGACTCATAATAGCTAATTTATCATATATTATTTGTTCTCTAGAACCAATATATGTCTTTTGTACTTCTCTTATATCACTAGTAGTATAATCTTTTCTTTTACCTAGATTTATTTTATATCCTCTTTTTTTAAGTAGTGCTATCCAACTATTTAGTTTATCATCATTAGGGGTATCATGAAATCTAGATATAAAAGGTAATTTATTTTTAATTAGATAATCAGTTAAACATATATTGTGAAGAAGCATTAAGAATTCTATTAATTCTTCAGCCTTGCCTTGTCTTCTTTCTTTAATATCTTCTACTGAGTTATTATTCATTATAAATTTAACTTCATCAGAAGTGAAGTCTAAGAAACCATCTGATATCATTTTATTTTTTACTTTCATAGAAGAAGTATATAAATCATCTAATAGAGATGTATAATCCTCATAACCATCCACTATAATATTGTCTTCTAGATATTTATTTACATCTTCATAAGTCATTCTTTTTCTATTATTTATTATTGCTTCATTAATTCTATAATTAACTACTTTACCACTATTATCTATTTTAATACCCATAGACAAAGCATACCTATCTTCATTTGGTACTAAAGAGGCTATACCATTAGATAATACTTCATGCATCATTGGATTGCAGCAGCCTGGAAAATATACCGAAATACCTCTTTTTAACGTTTCATCCCATATTGCACCATTTTCCTTAATATATCTATTAGGATCCGCTATTTGAACATAAATAGTACCATTATGATATGAAACAGCATCATCAAAGTCTTTAGTATCATCACCATCTATTGTTACTGATCTGATACTTCTTTGATCTTTAAGATTATTTCTTTTATCTTCTTCTATTTGAGAAGGTGATACAAAGGTAGGTATGTTTTTTATTTCTTCCATATATTTTTTATTATAACTAACAGGGAAACCATTAAGTGCTAATACTTCTTTTTCTAATATACCTGGATCATTTTTATGTCCTAATATTTCTTTTATTTCATTTGTTTTTCCATCTATTAATAGTTTTGTACCAATAGGATATATATCTTTTAATATAATATTTTCTTTATCGCTTGTAGCAATATATTTGTTATTATCATGAATTACTTCTGCTACATAGTCATAATATTTTCTATCTATTATTTTAACTACTTTAGCTACTCCTTTAGAAGTAGTATAATCTACTAATACGGTATCATTATTTTTAAGTTTCTTTTTATCTTTCTTTATTACTTCTAATTCTTCATTATTATCTAGAAGGACAATTATACCTTTAGATGTTATTTTGATAGTACCTCTCTTTAAGCTTGTATTAGTAACTAACATATATC
>CAVCHK010000130.1:0-3140 GCA_963601985.1 Paludibacteraceae bacterium | reverse complement strand
CTATAAATAGTATATCATATTTTTTTATTTGCCCCGAAAAATTTTTTACACCCTTTGAAAATTGTTATTGGATATTTTTTTTATTAGTATTTTTCTTATTAGATCTATTGGTATGATAGTGATTGATAGTAATAGTACTATTAGCATTTCTTTTGGGGTTATTTTTGTTGTTTGGAAGATGGTAATACCTGAGTATACTATGGATATTTGTACTATTATTATAAATATTATTATTATGATAAATGGTTTGTTTTCTTTTATATGAGAAAATATATTGAGTCTATGTGTTCTTGCATTAAATGCATTAAAGGTAGCTAAGAAGATAAATAAACAGAAAAATGATGTCATAAAATGATTGTTATTTATAAATAGGTTCTTTATAATGGGTAATTTTAAAAATATTATGCATAGGATAAGTGAATATAATCCAGATATTATTATTTCATTTATCATATATTTATTTAATATATTTTCTTCTTTTTTCTTTGGTGGTTCATACATATATTCTACTTTTGGTACTTCATATGAAAAGGCTAAGCCCGCTAGGGTATCCATAACCATATTTATCCAAAGCATTTGAATTACTGTTATTGGAGAGGGTACTCCAATAAATGGTCCTATTAATGCGAGTGATACTGCTGAGATATTTACGGATAATTGAAAGATTATGAATTTTCTTATATTTTTGAATATGGTTCTACCGTATAATATGGCTTTTGAAATGGAGATAATATTATCATCTAATATTACTATATCTGAGGCGTCTTTGGCTACTTCTGTGCCACTACCCATAGAGAAGGCTACATCAGCTTTTTTTAGGGCTATGGTGTCGTTTGTTCCATCTCCTGTCATACCTGTTATTAAACCTAATTCTTTAGCCAAAGTTACTAGTCTTTTTTTGTCTTCTGGAAGAGCTCTTGCTACTACTTTTAAATTAGGTAATATCTTTTTTATTTCATCATCAGTTAATTTTTTTAATTCTTCACTTGATAGTATTATATTGCTATCACTTCTTACTATACCTACTTCTATAGCTATTCTTTTAGCAGTATTTTTTGAATCTCCTGTTACCATTATGATATCTACTCCTGCTTTAGAAATAAGACTTATTCCATCTTTCGCTTCACTTCTTACTTCATCTTTAATAAATACAATTCCTACTAGAGTATTTCTTCTTAAATTATCTAAGGGATAAATACTATGTGATATTGCTAAGAAAATAGCTCTTTTACCTTCGTTGGTTTCTTTAGCTATTTGGTTTTTTATTTTTTCTTTATTTATTTTTTTACATTTGCCATCTATATCGATATAATTATCTGTAAAATTAAGTATTTTATCTGGTGCTCCTTTTATTAGTTTTAATTTTTCGTTATTTTTTTCTATTACTGATATTGAGTATTTGTTTTTACTATTGAATTGGATTTTGTCTATTATTTTTATTTCTTTATTTTTTCTTTGATTAATAAATGTTAATAGGGATTTATCTGTTTGGTTACCTCCTAGTACTTTGTTTGTTATATCGTCTAAAATAGAGTCATTATTATATATTATGCTATCTGTTATTATTTGTTTATAGTTTTTTGGTATGTTATCTTTATCTTTGTATTTTATTCCTGATCCAACCATAATTGATTCTACTTTCATTTTGCCATTTGTAAGTGTTCCTGTTTTATCAGTAAAGAGAATATTTAATGAACCTGCTGTTTCTATTCCAACCATTTTTCTTACTAAGACATTGTCTTTGAGCATTTTTTTTGCATTTGTTGATAGTACTAGTGTTATCATCATTGGTAGTCCTTCGGGTACTGACATTACTAGTACTGATACTGCTAGGGTCATAGCTTCTAAAAGGTAACCTATATAGGTATTTAATGATATACTTTTAATTATAGATAAATCGAAATTATTTAAAATAAATATTTTAGAAAATAAATAAGATATCGCTATTAGTATAGCGGCTATATAGCCTATTTTACTTATTGTTTTTGCTAGAATAGTTAGTCTTTGCTTTAATGGGGATGAGTCTTCTTTGGTTGTTAACTCACTTGCCATTTTTCCATATAATGTATCCATACCTACTTTTGTTACTAATACTTCTGCATCTCCATCATATATAGTGGTACCTTTATATACTTTATTTTTTTCTTTGGCTTTTGTTATATCGTTTATGTGTTCTTTATATTCTTCTTTTGTTTCACCGTTTAATGAGGATGAATCTATTGATAGCATACCTCTTATTATTATTCCATCAGCAGGTATCTTCTCCCCACTTGATAATAGTATTATGTCTTCTTTTACTATTTCATCTATTTTTACTTCACTTACTTTGCCTTCTCTTCTTACCCTTATATTTGTTTTTGATGATTCTTCTTGCATTCTTTCAAAGGCTTTATTAGAACCATATTCGCTAATCGCGGATATTAGAGCCGCTATAAGAATGGCTACTGTTATTCCTATAGTTTCAAAATAGTCAAAGTCTTTAAAGAGAAATATTGTTTTTACTGCTAAGGCTATAATTAAAATTTTTATTATTGGATCTCCTAGGGTTTCTATGAAGAGATTTAGGAATGTATTTTTGTTTTTGCCATTAATGGTATTTGCTCCATATTTTTTTCTATTTTCTTTTACTTTTTCATTACTTAAACCGTTATTATTATACATAAGATTCCTCCTATGATATATTATTTGTGTTTGTTTTGGTTTAGTAATAGTAATAATAGACAAAAAATGACTAAATAATTAGTCGTTTATTAATTATATTTTTTAAATACATATCTTTTATTTGTATAGTAGTTGTATATAAATGTTAGTAGTGAACTTATTATTTTTGAGATGAAGTTAGTCATTTCTATTTTCTCTATCATGATTATTAGAAATGTGCTATCTATTAGAAATCCTACTAATCTAAATATTATGAAATCTAATATTTGTGTAATCTTTGTTTTTTTATCTTTTGGTATAGATGTAAATAGTTTTTGGTTTAGATAAAATAAGATACTAAATGATACTAAATAGGCTATGAAGTTGGCTATTATATAAGCGTCTTTATTTATTTTAGTTATAATAAAGTATATTGTGTATAGTATTATTGTACAGAAAATAGATATACTACAGTATCTTATGAATTTTTTATTTTTTTT
>CAVCHK010000129.1:0-19557 GCA_963601985.1 Paludibacteraceae bacterium | reverse complement strand
ATACTTTTTATCATACTTTGCATAATCCTTATGTGTACTACAAGTCTGAAGTAATAAAATTTCATCATCAGCACTAACGTCTACATTAGTAGCATACATTGACTTATTCTTAAGTTTATTCAAATGTTTTAAATATTCAGTATCATTTGTAAAATTAATATTCATATAAGTAAAATCACTATACTCCACAAATACTGAAAATATTTCATATTTTTTCTTAATATTATTTGTAGTAACATAAATATATTTATGATCATCATAATAATTCTTATCATAATAATTCTCTAATATCTTAAAAGGCATATCTACTCGAGAAGAATTATGGCCAAATATCAAAAGCTTTTTACTATTATCAATATCAACCCTATAATCTAAATAAATAGAACCCATATAATTGTCTTCTTTATCTGGTGTATGATTTAAATAATACTCATTATCCTCTCCCTGCATAATAGGAGCACTATAATCAGTATTATCAAAAGATAAAATACCTACTACGTCATCATTATTATATTCTTTTTTTAGGGCATCTATTTCTTTTTGATAGTCTGTTTTATTTATTATGTTGTTATTTCTTTCTATGCCTATATCTATATTGTTTTTATTTTGTTTTGGATATAATAGATATGTTATACTTGTTATAAATAATAATGTTATTATTACTACTATTATTGTTTTCTTTTTATTTTTCATAATATCATCCTTTTAATTTTAAATTAGTATATACTTTATTAAATATTTCATTGAATTTATATGCTTCTTCTTTGGTATTTTTATATGATAGGCTTATTCTAATACTAGATGTGGAAATATCTTTATCATGATATATGGCTTCTATGGCATTAGATATATTTGATGTTGAACAAGCACTTTTTGTGGATAGGTATATTTCTTCTTCTTCCATAGCATGAATAAATGTTTCTGGTTTAATTCCTTTTATACTGAAGTTTATTATATAGGGAATACTATTTATTGTACTATTTATATGGATATCTTTGTTTTTTACTAGGTTATCTTTTATTATGGTATTTATTTCTTCTACATATTTATAGTTATTATCTATATTGGGAATTATTAGTTCTAATGATTTCATTAGACTACATATTAGGGGAAGAGCTGGAGTACCACTACGAAGTGGTGTTGTGGATTTTCCTCCATGAATTAGATTATCAATGGTTATATTTTCTTTTTTTAGTAGAAGGCCTATTCCTTTTATTCCAAATATTTTATGAGCTGATGCACTCATAAAGTCCATATCGCTAAAATCTATGGGTACTTTTCCTATTGCTTGGGTAGCATCTACGTGTAAATAGCATTTAGGATATTTTTTTATTATTTTGTTTATTTCTTTTATATTTTGTTTTATTCCTAGTTCACTATCTACTAAGGATATTGATACTAGGATGGTATTTTCTGTTAGTAGTTTTTCTAATGATTCTAAATCTATTTGACCATCTTTATTTATTTTTACGTAATCGATTATGAATCCTTTGGTTTCTAGGTATTTGCATGTTTCTATAATAGAGGAGTGTTCTAAGGGAGTGGTTATGATATGATTACCTCTATTTTTATATTTTGATGCTACTCCTTTTAATACGGTATTATTGGATTCAGTTGCACCAGATGTATATATTATTTCGTTTTTCTTTACTTTTAATAGTTTGCTTATTTTATTTGTGGCATAGTCTTCTAGTTCTTTGGATTTTATTCCTAGTTTATGTAATGAGTTTGAATTACCTTTATATTCTTTGCATACTTTACTGAATGTATCTAATACTCTATCATCTACAAAAGTTGTTGCACTATTATCAAAATATATCATAGTATTCCTTCTTTCTCTTAAATATTTTATCACATCACTATGAATTATACAACAATATATTGTTTTTAATTTAAGTATGATGTAGTGTTGCTTTATTTTAAGGAATAGTTTATTATATTTATGGTGATTTATTTATGAATGAGGATAATTTGATTAGATATTATAATAAGTTTAATGAAGATAAAAGACTTGATAGTAGACATGGTATTGTTGAGTATACTACATCTATTAAGTATATACGTGAGTATTTAAAAAAAATGGATAATCCTAAGATAATTGATATTGGTGCTGGTAGTGGTAAGTATTCTACTGATTTATATGATGAAGGGTATGATGTTACTAGCATTGAACTTGTTAAGCATAATTTGATGACTCTTAAGGGAAAGAATAGTAATATTAAGGCTTATTTGGGTAATGCTACTGATTTATCTAGATTTAGGGATAATAGTTTTGACGTTGCTCTACTATTTGGCCCTATGTATCATCTTATTAGTGAAGATGATAAGATTAAGGCTTTATTAGAGGCTAAAAGGATTGTTAAAAAGGGAGGGCTTATTTTTATTAGTTATTATATGAATGAGTATGCTGTTATTATTCATGGGTTTAGGGATAATAATATTATTTCTTCTATTAAAGATAGTCTTGTCGATGATTCTTATCATGTTACTCCTTGTCATGATGATTTATATAGTATGGTGAGAATTGAGGATATTAATAGATATAGGGATAAGACGGGACTTCAAAGGGTTAAGATACTAGCCCAAGACGGTCCTAGTGATTATCTTAGGAGTGTTATTAATAAGATGGATGATGAGACTTTTGCTGTTTTTCTTGATTACCATCTTAAGACTTGTGAAAGATATGAACTACTTGGGGCTTCTTCCCATGTTATGGATATTTTAAAGAAAATAGATTAGTTAATTTAAAGACTTTGGGCTTTAAATTTTTTCTAATGACCTTAGGCATTAGAAAACGATGAGCAACAACGTGCGAGACGATAAAAAAGAAAAAGCAAGTATTTCTACTTACTTACTGGAAGCATTGAACGATTAATTGCATTTTGGTTGCAAAAGCAAAATTATGCAATCTGGATAAAAATGGTCTTCTTCTAAAGTAAGTCTAACTTGATTTCCGACATAACTAAAACCTTTTCCTAGTTCTAATAAGAATTCCTTTAAATGTTCTATAATATTTTTTTCCAAATCACTTTCAAGATAATTTGTATTTTCTCTTATATCTAAAAACTCTAATACAAATGGATCTTTTACTAAATCTTCGCTGTTTTTTAATATTTGTCCTTTTTCAGATAGTTCCAATATCTTTTCTTTATCAGCAGATATTGTTAATCTTTCATAAAGTAGTGAATCTCTTTGCCTTTGAAGCTCTCTAACACTCCATTTAGTATTTATACATTCATTCAAATAAAATTTTCTTTTGGCTTCTTCTTCAATCTTAATAAGTTCTAAATAGTGAGACCAACTTAATTGCGACGACACTGTTGTCGCAATTGGAAAACATATATAAAATTTTCTCATTCTTTCAAGATTTCGTTTAGAAAAACCTCTACCAAATTCATTAGTTAGTTTCTGAGATAATTTATCAAGTACAGCATCGCCATAACTCGCTCTTTCATCACCTTGTTGTATTTCCATAATTGCTTTTCCTATATTCCAATATAAATTAAGCATTTCTATATTAACTGTTTGATACACTTTATTTCTACTATTTATAACTAAATCTTTGATATTATCAAAAATATTATTTATTTCATTATCACTATTTATTAATTCATTACTCATTAGTTTCCTCCCTACATTTATATATTAAAGACTTCATATGCATAAATTATACAATAATTATGGGAATATATGAATATTTCCATACCCTATTGAAATTTAATAACATACATATACAATATTCTTAGAAAGAGAAGCCTACTCATAACTTTCCTGCTATTCGTCCCAATAACATCTACAACACTAAAATAATAATCATCCTTTTCTCCATTCCAAATACTTCTAATTTCTTTTCCTTCAAATAAATATGAAATTGTACTTAATTTATTTTCTTTCATACAAAACCTCCTTTTTTATTATATAAGAGTGATAATTACATATATCTTTATCACTCTAAATTAAATGTTATCATTTTGTTTTTACAATGTCAATACATTTTAGTACATATGTTCGCTAAAAAGTCTGATTTTTTATAAAAAAAGCAAGTATTTCTACTTACTTACTGGAAGTACTGATATGCTTCTGGCTATATCTAGTAATTCTGTTTTTGATAATTTATCACTTACTACATAGTATTCTATGTTATTATCTATCCAATTTACTGAGTTGTCATTTACTATTGCTACTGAGTCCGCTAATAACTCTAATTCACCATAAGTTGGTACTATTAGATGTTCTTCTTCGTATGTTACAGTCTCTTCTATTAACATAAATGGATTATCACCATCGAATGTTAGTATTAGTCTTTCGCCACTTTCTTTGCTTACTTTTTCTTTATTTGATAGATATGTATTAGCGGGTATATACATTGGATAGATTACATCTTCTATGGTACTTGTTTGTTTTGTTTCTTCTTTGTTATCTTCTTCATCTTTTGTACTTATATCTTCTTCTTTTACATTTATTATTTCTTTTAATTCAAATGTGTTATCATTTAGTTTACTATCTAGATCTATTTTGGTAAAGTTCATGGTTATTTGTGCTACACTATTACTATCTAATACGGTTACTTTTTTGATGTTATTGTTTTTATCTAGGAGTATTTCTTGTTTTACGAGTTTGGTGTTATTTGGATATGAAGCCGCTACAATGATTTTAGAACCTGATGAGGTTTTTTCGAATGTTCTATTTTCGTCATTTGTTATGTCTTCTAATAGTGGTCCTAGCAAGTATACTTGGGAATTGTTGTATGGCCAATCACTTTGGAATTTGAAACTTTTATTGATTCTTGGGGTTATTACATATACTCCTTCTTTGTTACGAAGAATTATCTGCTCATGATTATTTGTGGTATTTATTAAGTCTACTTTATAGTTATCTTTTTCTTTATATGATACTTTTACATCATATGTATATATATCTTCATTATTTACTATTTCTAGCTTTCCTTCTATATAATAGGATTTAGCATTATTTATTTTTTTTGTTAAATCTTTTATAACTTTTGTTTCTGTTGTTTTTCCACACCCACTAATTATAAATACTCCCATAATCATTATTAAAAATAATAATTTCTTTTTCATTATTCACCTTCCTTATTCTTTCTCTAAATTATATTATATTTTTTTTCTTATATGATGAATAATTTGTATTTTTTGGGAGAAAATATTGTATGAGGAGGATACTTATGAATATATTATATAAAATTGCTCTAGTTATTGGTATTATTGGTTGTATTAACTGGGGTTTAGTAGGTATTTTTAACTTTAATTTAGTTGAATATTTGTTTGGAGATGAAAGTATTTTTACTAGAATTGTATATATTTTGGTTCTTTTATCTGGACTTATACAGACTTTTATACTTACTAAAGATTTGGATTAGGATATTGTCCTAGTCTTTTTTATTTTACATTTATTTTATATTCTTTTTGTTTTAAATGTAGATTTTTTTCTTTATATATAGTATAATTAAATGGGTGGTATTTTATGGGTTATAGGATTAACTTTAATAGCACTTATGCTAATAGAGGTATGGGACTTGAGAATGATATTAATGATACTAATAAGTATTATCTTACTTATGATATTGCTCTTATATATAAGAAGCCTACTCCTATTAGGGTTACTAAAACTAATTATAGTAATATGAGAATTAGTGATGGTTTTTTTGAGATGCAATCTACTTTGGATTATAATGGTGTTTATAAGGGCTATTATATTGAGTTTGATGCTAAGGAGACTAATAGTAATAGTAGTTTCCCAATTAATAATATTCATAATCATCAAATGGAATATATTAAGAAGGTAATTAAACACGGTGGTATTGTATTTCTTATTGTTAGATTTAATAAATTACATAAGGATTTTGTTATTACTGGAGAAGAGCTTATTAGATTTGTTTTAAATAATGATAGAAAGTCTATTCCTTTGTCTTATTTTGAAGATAACTGTTATACTATTGATATTAAGTATGCTCCTAGAATTGATTATATTAGAGTTGTAGATAAGATTATTATGGAGAAGATAAAATGATTTTAGTTATTACAATTTTATTTATAGTTATAACAGTTCTTAGTATTATAGCTTTTGGAATAAAGGGTTCTATGATATTATTTATTACTTCTCCTTTGTATGTTTTGTATTTGAAATCAAATGATATTAATATAAGTAAAAGGAATATTGATAAGGGTAATTTGTTAGAAAGAAAGGAAGTTGAATTTGTGAGTTCTAGAGAGAGGAAACGTGGGGGTAGTTTGGAGGGTATTAAGAAGAAAATACCTAAGAAGAAGACTAATACTTCTAAGAAAGGTAAGAGTGTTAGTAAAAAGTCTACTAATAACAATAGAGATAATAGGAAGAAAAGTGATGATAAAAAGAAGAAGAGTTTTCTTAGGAAGGTTTTAACTGTTATACTTGGTTTTGCTATTTTATGTGTATTTTTAGTAGGTATATTTATGTTATATATTGTAATTAGTACTGGTTCTTTTGATCCGGAGGCTCTTAAGAATCAGGATCAGACTGTTATATATGATAAAGATAATAATGTTATTGCTACTTTAGGAGACCAGAAGAGGGAATCTATTACTTATGATGATTTACCTCAGGTTCTTATAGATGCTCTTATTGCTACTGAGGATTCTAGGTATTATCAGCATAATGGTGTTGATATGGCTAGGTTTATTAAGGCTACTTTACTTAATTTAGTTGGTAGAGATGATGCTGGTGGTGCTTCTACTCTTACGATGCAGACTGTTAAGAATAATTTGACTAAGAAAGATAGTACTGAGACTAATAGAGTTGAGAAGATTATAAGGAAGTTCCAGGATGTTTATTTATCAGTATTCTTTATGGAAAAGAAATATAGTAAAGAAGAGATTTTGGAAATGTATGTCAATGATAGTTGTCTTGGTGGTACTGTATATGGTGTTGAGGAAGCTAGTAAGTATTATTTTAATAAAAATGTTTCAGAGCTTAGTCTTCCTGAGGCTGCGATGCTAGCTGGTATGTATCAGGCTCCTAATAGGTATAATCCTTATAAGAATCCTGAGGCCGCTACGAAAAGAAGAAATACTGTTTTATCTTTAATGGTTAGACATGGTTATATTACTCAGGAAGAGGCTGATATGGCTAATAGTGTTTCTGTCGAGAGTATGCTTAGTGATAGTGCTACTGAAAGTGATTATCAGGGATATATTGATACAGTTATAGAAGAAGTTGAAGAGAAGACTGGTAATAATCCTCGTCAGGTATCGATGAAGATTTATACTGCTATGGATAGGAATATTCAAGATGGTATTAATAAGGTTCTTAGTGGTGAGGATCATACTTGGGCTGATGATACTGTTCAAGCTGGTATTGCTGTTACTAATGTTAATGATGGTACTATTGTGGCTATTGGTGCTGGTCGTAATCGTAAGGCTGCTGATTGGAACTATGCTACGCAATCTCTTAGACAACCTGGTAGTACCGCTAAACCTTTGTTTGATTATGGTCCTGGTATGGAATATAATGATTTTTCTACATATACTTTATTTAATGATGAGCCTTGGACTTATACTAATGGTCCAGAGATTGGTAACTGGGATGGTAGTTATCAGGGATTAATTACTTTAAGACAAGCGCTTAGTGTATCGAGAAATATTCCTGCTCTTAAGGCTTTTCAACAAGTTGATAAAAAGAATATTGTTACTTTTGTTAATAGTTTGGGACTTGATGTTGCTTATAGTACTAAATCGGATAATTATAAAAAGAATGAAATTACTGGTGCAGATAATGTTATTAATGAAGCCTACTCTATTGGTGGTATGTCTTATGGTGTTTCTCCTCTAGATATGGCGGAAGCTTATGCTTCATTTGCTAATGGTGGATATCATATTGAAACACATGCTGTTACTAAGATTGAGTATAGAAGTACTGGTGAGGTTGTTGATTTTTCTGAGGAAAAAGAGAAAGTTATGTCTGATTCTACTGCTTATCTTATGAATAATGTTCTTAAGTATGCTGTTGATTATGGATTTAATGGTGGTGCTAAAGTTGCTGGTTCTACAGTAGCCGCTAAAACGGGTACATCTAATTTATCTGAAGCTGATTGTAAGGCTAAAGGTATTCCTGTTGGTTCGGTTAATGACTTATGGACTGTTGCTTATACTCCTGAGTATTCTATTGCTTTATGGTATGGTTATGAAAAAGTTGATAGTAGTCATTATTTATCTGGTGCTAGTGCTCCTAAGGATGCTGTTATGAGATCTGTTATGAAGTATATTCCTACAACTACAAAGCAATGGGAGATGCCTTCTTCAGTTGTTAGTTCTACTGTTGAGAAGGATACTTGGCCCGCTATGCTACCTAGTGAATATACTCCTAGTGATATGGTTGTTACGGAATATTTTAAAAAGGGTACGCAACCTACTGAGGTATCACAAAGATTTGCTAAACTTGATGATGTTACTAATTTAAATAAGACTAGTGTTAGTGGTGGTTATAAGCTTACTTGGAATTGGAAAGTTCCTGATGTGCTAAATACTACTTATTTAACTAAGTACTTTAATAATTCGGTATTTGGTAATAGTTCTGCTAACTATTTACAAGCTAGACTTAATTATAATAGTGATACTTTAGGTGGTAATGGTTTTGGTATTTATGTTAAATCTTCATCGGGTAATTTAGAGAGAATTGCTTTTACTGATAAGAATGAATATACTTATTATCCTACTAGTAGTGGTGATATTGAGCTTGTTGTTAAGGCTGAATATAAGAATTTTAAATCTAATGCTAGTAGTGGTGTATCTATTACTGTTAGTGGTAATGGTATTAGTACTAATGATAGTTTATCTTTATCTTTGACGGATAATAATACTAGTTTTAATAAGGGTAGTTATAAGGAAGTTGACCGTGGTGTTAAGGTTACTTATAATGGTAAAGATGTTACGGATAAGGTTATTATATCTTATAGTTTGAATGGTTCACTTAAGCTTACTGTTAGTTCTTTAGAAGATGCTATTAATGAACTTGATAGTGGTGAAGAGGCTGTGATTACTTATAGTGTTAAGTATTTGACTAGTCCTACTAAAAAGATTGAAAAAACTATTAAAATTAATTAAATGTTAAAAGAATATTAAAAGACTTGTCTTTGTGACAAGCCTTTTTTGTTAATATTATTATTCACTATTTTTTCTTATGTAATTGTAATAGTATGATGAGTTTTTCTTTAATTCTTTATTTAAAGTGTCTATTCCTAATTCTTCTGCTAGAGTTTTAGAATTTGAGAAAAGATTTGTTCCAATACCTAGTCTATTTCCTTCTATTTCTACTCCCATTGCTCCTAGGGTTGTAGGAAACATATCCATAGTGGTAAAGATTCTATTTTTGTTTTGGACATTACTATCGTTATAGACATTTATAAAGGTATTGAATACTGTTCTTTTATAATCGCCCTCTATTTTGTAGAAGTTATTTTGCATAGTTGGATGATCTCCTGTTATAATGATTGTGGTATTGTCATAAAATGGTTGTTCTTTTATCCAAGAGATAAATTCACTTACCATTTGGTCAGAACAATAGAAGGAATTTGAGTAATGGTTACTTACTACTTCATCACAACTTTCATCTAGGTATCCATCTGCAAAATGGGTATCCGCTGTAAGGAGTGTTAGGTTAAATGGTTCGTTATTTTTTGATATTTCTGTTAGTTTTTCTTTGGCATAAGTAAATAGTTTTTTATCTTCAAATCCCCACCATTTATAGTAGTCACTAGATATTTTTCCTTCTTCGATAGCGGTATAGTAATCAAATATATTATAGTTATGAGTGCTGAAGTAGGCTTTTCTTCCTCCGAATTCGGAGTCTGATCCTATCATTAGGTAATTGTTATAGCCTTCATCTTTTAGGATATCTCCTAGGGTTTTTATATTAGAAAATTTAGTGCTATCTGATGAATAGTCATCTACTTTTAGTTTTAGTGGTACTCCTGAGGTTTGTGCTATCATAGCCGCTACTGTCCAACTAGTTCCGTATGATTCTTCTGCTCCTCCTAATAGATTGGTATTGGAAAAGTTTAGGTTATTTAGGGCTAGATTTTCTAAATTTGGCATTATGGATACGTCCATTACTCCACCATTTATTTTGCTTACGTTTGTTGTTTCAGTGGATTCCATAAATATATATATTAGGTTTCTTTTTTTATTGGGAAATTTTATTTTTACATCATCTGGTGATACATAGTTATCTTTAAATAGGTCACTACTTGATAGGCCATTTATGGCAAAGTCAAAGAAGCCTACATTTATTCCTAAACTTATTATAGATAAGAATAGTAATATACGTCCATACTTTTTTTTGTTTTTTATTGGTAATATTTGTAATTCTTTCTTTGTTTTGTTATTCTTTATATATATTTTTTTATCGAAGTTTATTGTTGGTAATATAAGCATTGTTAGGATTAATATGAGTATGAAGAACTCTATTATATATGTTATTAGTTTTACTGGTTGACCCCCTACTCCAGATAATTTTAATATACTATACATATATTGATCAAATGATGAATTATATATATTGGCTTTTAGATATATAGCTAGTAGGAATATTATGGCTGCTATGATTATTAATATGTATTCTTTTATGTATTTTTTTTTCATTTTGTCACCTCTAATTCATTATACTATAATTTAGGATAAAATAAAAGATAGAATTTATGAGTTATTCTATCTATTATATTCTATCTTACTATAAAGTATTCATTATACCATTTTAGGAAACTATATACGGCCCATATTTTTCTATAGTTATCTTTTTCTTTGTTTTTGTGTTCCTCTAATATTTTTAATAGATAATCGTTATTAAATAATTCTTTGGATATATCGGTATTAAAGGTATTTTTTATTTCGTTATAAAAGTCTTCTTCTCTTATCCATTCTCTTATTGGTACTGGGAAACCTAGTTTTTTCTTTTTATAGGCTTCATTTGGGATTACTTTTTTAGCGGCATTTCTTAGGGCTACTTTGGTAGTACCATCACTTACTTTATAATTTTTAGGTAACATTTTGGCTATATCAAATACTTTTATGTCAGTAAATGGTACTCTTGATTCTATAGAATGGGCCATAGTCATCTTATCCACGATAGTTAATATATTGTTACTAAGCCAATATCTTATATCTACTGCGAGCATTTTGTCTAGTTTGCTGTAGTCTTTGTATTCAGTGTAGATGTCTTTTACTATGTCTTTATTTTTGATATAGTTATCTATTTTTAATACATCTTTTAACTCATCATCATAGTAGGTTCTATTAATACTTACATATGATTCTTCTAGTGGTAGTCCTCTTCTTATAATGTATCTAGTTATTTTATTTTTTGGAAGTATTTTACAAATACTTGCCATTGTTTTTCTGATAAAGAATGGGAGAGAAGTATAAAAGTTATCATCGTAACTGTTATATCCTCCGAAGAATTCGTCCGCTCCTTCTCCAGATAGGACTACTTTTACATCGCGAGATGCTAGTTTTGATAAGAAGTATACTGCTATAGCACAACCATCAGCGGTTGGTTCATCTAGGTGGTAGTAGACTTCACTTAAGGCATTCATATATTCTTCTTTGGTTATTTTTTCACTTATATTGGTTATATTTAGTTTATCTGCTAAGTCTTTGGCATAGTCTATTTCACTATATTTTGCTAAATCGAAACCAATAGTATAAGTTTTATCTGGTTTAGCAAGACTTACTAGATATGAAGAGTCTATGCCACTAGATAGAAATGATCCTACTTCTACATCACTTATTAAGTGGTGTTTTGTTGAATCTTCCATAGTTTTATTTATTTCTTCTACTACTTCATCAAAACTTTTATCGGTTTTTCCAAACTCTACTTTAAAATATCTATCTATTTTTATTTTTCTTTTCTGTACATCTATTGTCATTGAATGACCACTAGGAAGTCTATATACTCCTTTAAAGAATGTTTCATCTGTTGGTGTAAAACTAAATGTTAGGTAGGCTCCTAATAAATCTTTATTTAGTTCTTTTTTGAATTTTGGATAGGCTAAGAAGCTTTTAATCTCTGAACCAAATAGTATTGTGTCTTTATCTTGATAGTAGTATAATGGCTTGATTCCAAATTGATCTCTTGATATGAATATTTCTTTTTTATTCTTATCATAAATAGCATAAGCAAACATTCCTCTTAGTTTTTTTGGAAGATCGTGACCCCATTTTTCATAGCCGTGTAATACTACTTCGGTATCTGATTCTGTTGTGAAATTGTATTCTGTTAGTTCTTCTTTTAATTCTTTATAATTATAGACTTCACCATTATACATAATAAGTATACTTTTATCTTCATTATATATGGGTTGATTACCTCCTCTTAGGTCTATTATTGATAATCTTCTTTGGCCTAAGGCAACATCGTTATCGGTATAGATGCCTTCAGCATCTGGTCCCCTATGAATGATTTTGTCATTCATTGCTTTTATTAATTTATCTTTGTTTTTATCTTTACTTATTATTCCATTAATTCCACACATATTATTACCTCGCTTATATTTAGTATACCACAAAAGAGGAGAAGTAAAAATATTTTTACTAAGTATTTACTTTTTATTTACAATATTTGTTTATTTTTTTTACTGAATCTTTCTTTGTAAGAGCAGTGTTTACATATATCTAGGTATACTTTATTATTATTAAATCCTTTAATGGTATTTTGGAATTTATTACTATTAATTATTTCTTCTACAGTACTTGTAAATATATTACCTAGATTACTTTCTCCTATACTATCTAAACAACAGATACTTACTGTACCATCTGATAAGATGGCTAATTGGGTTTTTGCTCCTAGGCAAGTTCCTTCTTCTTTGTAGTAGTTATTAGTAGTACTAGGCCAAATAAATTTACTATCTAAACTTAGGTATATTTTACTATCTAGTTTCATTTTGTCTTGTAATTTATTTACTTTATACTTAAGCTTAATCATATCTAGGTATTTGTTGTTTACTTTGTCTATGCTTTTATCTAATGTCCAAAATCTATAATTTATATATGGATATTTTAGGTTGCCCACTGCGAGGAATATATCTTCTAGATAGGTTTCTTTTTTGTTTTCACTATGTAGTGATATATTTATTTGATATATGTTATCATATTTATTTAATATATCTATTCTTTCTTTTAGGAATACTCCATTAGTGGTTATGCATACTTTCTTGTTGTATTTTTTGCATATATTTAGTATATTATCTAAATTATGATGAGTAAGGGGTTCTCCTTTTACATGTAAGTAGATATAATCTGTATAGTTATTTATTTTTTTTATTACTTCTTCAAATTCTTTAGGGGTCATTTCTTTTTTGGGGCGAAGTAATGGGCTACAAAAAGTGCAATTTAGATTACATATATTGGTTATTTCTATATATATTCTTTTAAATTTCATACTTAATCATTCCTTTTTAAATAAACTTTTTATTTTAAGACTTAGTATAAGGCTTAAAATAACACTCTAAGACCTAGGCTTAGAGTGAATAGAATAATATTTACATATATCTTTTAATTCGCAATCATTACATATTGGTTTTATTGCTTTGCATTTATATCTTCCAAAGAGTACTAATTCTTGATGGGTTTTATTTCTTTTTTCTTTGGGTATTTTCTTTGTTAGTTTCTTTTCTACTTCTAAAATATCGTCAGTATCATTTGCTAGTCCTAGTCTTTTACTTACTCTACTTACATGGGTGTCTACCGCTATTAGGGGTTCGTTATATATTATCGCTAGGAATACATTTATTGTTTTTCTTCCTACTCCTGGTAAGGTTTCTAAATACTTTCTATCGTTTGGTACTCTTAATTTGTTGTCTTTTATTAGTCTATTTGCTATTTCTTTTATATATATACTTTTCTTTTTATATGTACCTATGGGTTTTATTATTTTTTCAATATCTTTAATATCAGCATTTGCTATATCATATATGGTTTTATATTTGGTAAATAATATTTTATTTACTTCGTTTACTCTTTTATCAGTTGTTTGGGCACTCATTACTACCGCTAATAATAATTCATAGTCTTTAGTATAGTTTAATTCACATATGGGATTTGGAAATAGCTTGTCTAAGTAGGTAGTTATTTGGTTAATCATCATTTAACCAATCGTAGAAGAATACGTCTTTTATTTCTTCTTTTTTACTTTCTCTTGCTTTTATTTTGGCACTATTTACTTCTTCTTTGGTTTTGTATCCTTTTTTACGCCAGTTATATAGTATTGTTTCGATATATCTTAGAGATGTTACTCCGTTATATATGGCTTCTTTTAGGGCTAACATTATTAATTCATGGGAAAAGTCATCATCTATCCAGCCTTTTATTATTTGGCATTCCATTGAGGATATTGGACGACCGAATTCATTTTCGAATATAGTAAATATATCTGTATTATCTAGTGTTTTTTCTTTCTTATTATCTATTATTAATCCCATTAGTTTTGTGTATAGTAGATCTAGTGATATGTATTCTTCGCTTTTGCCTTCTTTATTTTTTTCTTTGGTTATTTCTATTATTTTCTTTTCATCTAAGGCGTTTATTATTTCCATAACTTTGAATTTATCCATACCTAATGGAGAAGATATTTCTTCTGGGTTATATACTGTTTTATCTCCTTTATCTATTAGGTATATTAGTACTATTAATTCTTCTTCTTTTATTCCTAATCTTATGTAGTATTTTAAGAGATATCTTGGTATTATTATTGGTTTTTCTTTTAGTATTTTTTCTATATTATCCATTTGTTCCTCCTAATGATATTTGATATTCTAATTCTTCTGTCTCAATGTTATAGAAGTTATATGTTAGTTTATCTTTTTCTTTTATTTTTTCTTCATAATATATATTTCCTCTTCGGTATGTTATGTCTTTACTATTATCTTTTATTTTGCTTTTATCTATTTTGTATACTTCTTCATAGTTTAAGTCTAATACTACTACTTTATTTTCCGCTATTAATATGTAATAGTTGTTATCTTTATTTAGGTATTCTATATTTTTAATAGTGCTGTTTTGATAGATATCTTTTATTAGTTTTTGCTTGTATTTGTTATTTCTTTCAGTAGGATAGATATATATTGTTAATATTGATATGAGTAATATTATTAGTAATATTATTATGTATTTCTTCTTCATATCAATCACCATCCTATAGCCTTATTATACTATGTTTTTATCTTTTTGTGAATAGTTTTCCCTCTTATTTTATCTGCTTTGATGATATAGTTATTTTCTTTTAATGTGATGGTTAGGTATGATGATGGGTCTATGGTATAGGTATCTATCCATACTAGGGATAAGTGATAGAGGAATTTATAGTTGAAGGTGGTATAGCTATCGTAAAATAGTATTTCTATGTTGTTATTTAGGGTTATATAGAAGTCTTTATCTATATTGTATAGGTATATGAAATTACAGTTTTTATAGTTATCTTTATCAATATCTTTAATATAAATACAGAAGTTATAGTTATCTATAATTATTTCTATTTTATCTTTTCTTTTTATCTTTATATTATTTATGGTTAGTTCTTTATTTATGTTATTTAGGTTTATATAGTAGTCATTATAGATATCTTCTTTATGGTCCTCTAATGAAAGGAGATAGTATATATTGTCTTTATTTATTAGTAGGCTTGTATTGTTATTTTTGATAAATCTTATGGAGTTTTCTTCTAGATAATTATAGTCTTCACTCTGTTTTTGGTATTTGGTACATGATGGTAATAGTATTAATAATAGTAATATATATATTTTTTTCATACTAATTATTATGTTATTTTAAGGCTAAAAATACTAGATAATTAGTTATAGTTATCTAGTATGTATTTTTTTATATCTTCATAGTTGTTTTTTAGTTTATTATCTATTATTTTTCTTTCTATATCTTCTAGGATTTCTTTGATATAGGGTCCTTCTTTTTTGTTTAGGATATTTGCAATATCGTTTCCTTTTACTTGGATATCTTTTTTTGATGTTATGGCAAGGTTTGAGTAAGATGTGGTTATTTTTCGTTTGGATATGTTTTTTATTTCTCCATATACACTAGATAGATATGGGCCATACTTATATAGTAAGTAGTTATCTAGTTTATCGTATGTTAGGAGTTCTCTTAGGGATTTCATTTCTTCTTTTTCTAGTTTGGTAAATGGATAGATATCGTCTACTTCTAGTTGACACCATAGTCCTATTATGTCGTTACATATTTTTATGTTTGGAAGTTTGTTTATGTCTAAGGCATTAGTTAGGTTTAGTTCTATTAGTAGTTTTATTCCTTTTTCTTTGTTTGGAGAGAGGAATATTTTGTCTAGTTCTTCTTTTTTTCTATTCATTGATAGGTTTTTTAGTAGATAACTGTATTTGGTTAAGAAGTGTTTTGTTTTTGGTTCTATATTAAAGTCTAGGATAGTAGCAAATCTTATACATCTTAGGATTCTAAGGGAGTCTTCTTTTATTCTATATCTTGGGTTTCCTACGGTTCTTAGGGTGTGAGTTGTTAAGTCTTTTTTTATGGATAGAATATCTAGTATTTGTCCTTTGCTATTCATACATAGGGTATTGATGGTGAAGTCTCTTCTTAATAGGTCTTTTTTTATGTTTTTGATGTATTTTATTTTTACTGGTATTCTATTTTTTTCGTATTTTATTTCTTTTCTAAAGGTAGTTACATCGTATTTATATCCTTTGTATGATATTACTACACTTCCGTATTCTATATCTGATATTTTTACATTTTCGAATATTTGTAGTATTTCTTTAGGTGTTGCTGATGTACATATATCTATGTCGTTTGTTTTTCTTCCTAGAATGGTATCTCGTACATAACCTCCTACGATATAGGCTGAGTGATTATTATCTTCTAATTTTTTTAGTATTTCTATTGCTTTTTCTTTCATGTTACCTCCATTAATATTATAGCAAATGGGAAGGAAAAATGCAAAGTATGCTAGAATACTTTACATTTTTTGCTTGTAATATTATCTTTATTTATATTCTTTGATTTGGTTTGTTATTTGATTTATGAATTCTTCTAGGGGAAGTGTTACTGTTTCTTCTTTACCATATTTGCGGTATGTTATGGTATTTTTATCTCTTTCGTTATTTCCTAGAACTAGGGTATATGGTATTTTCTTTGTTTGTGATTCTCTTATTTTGTAACCTAGTTTTTCATCTCTCATATCTAATTCTACTCTGAAGTTGTTTTCTCTTAGGGTATCTAATACTTTATGGGCATATTCTAGGTGATAGTCGTTATTTACTGGTATAACGTTTATTTGCACTGGTGATAACCATAGTGGAAAGGCACCTTTGGTTTCTTCTAGGATAAAGGCAGTAAATCTATCAAATGTTCCGAATATGGCTCTGTGTAATACTACTGGTACTTGTTTTTCACCATTGGAATCGATATAGGATAAATTGAATCTTCTAGGCAATAGGAAGTCTAACTGACAAGTTGATAGTGTTACTTCTGGGCCTATGGCTGGTTTTACTTCAACATCTAGTTTAGGTCCGTAGAAGGCCGCTTCTCCTACTGCTTCTGTATATGGTACTCCGATTTCATTTAATACTTCTCTAAGTTCGTTCTCTGCATTATTCCACATTTCGTCATCATCATAGTATTTTAATTTGTCTTCTTTATCTCTAAGTGATAGTCTGAATTTATAATTATTTAGTCCAAAGTCTTTATATACATCTAGTATTAAATCCACTACTTCTTTGAACTGTTGTTTTATTTGATCTGGTCTAACGAATAGATGGGCATCATTTTGACACATACATCTAACTCTCTCTAAGCCTTTTACGGCTCCTGAAGCTTCATATCTAAAGTCTGTTGCAAACTCTCCTATCTTAATTGGTAATTCACGGTAAGAGTGGATTTCATTACCATAAATTAACATATGATGTGGACAATTCATTGGTCTTAATACGAACTCTTCATCATCAACTTTCATAGATGGAAACATATTTTCTTTATAGTGGTCCCAATGTCCTGATGTTTTATATAGGTTAGTTGTACCTACACATGGAGTATATACATGGGAGTAGCCTAGTTTTTGTTCTTTGGCATAGATATAGTTTTCTAGATTTTTTCTTACTATTGAACCATTTGGTAACCACAGAGGCATTCCTTTTCCTACTAAGTCATGAGACATAAACATGTTTAAGTCTTTACCTATTTTTCTATGATCTCTTTCTTTTCTTTCTTCTAACTCTGTTAAGTATGAGGCTAAATCTTCTTCGGTTTTAAAGCATACTCCGTATATTCTTTGAAGCATTTTATTGTTTGAATCGCCTTTCCAATAGGCTCCGGATACTTTTATTAGTTTAAAGTATTTTATCTCTTTAGTGGTATCAACATGTGGGCCACGACAAAGGTCGGTAAAATCTCCTTGAGTATAACATGATATTATTGTTTCATCTTCATTCATACGATTTATTAAATCTATTTTATAGGGATCATCTTTAAACATTTTTAGGGCTTCTTCTTTACTAATTTCATGTCTTACTATTCTTTTTCCATCTTTTGATATTTTCTTCATTTCTTTTTCTATTTTAGGTAAATCTTCTTCTGTTAAAGTAATATCTCCTAAATCGATGTCATAGTAGAAGCCTTCCTCTATTACTGGTCCTACCCAAAATTTGGCATTTGGATATAGGTGTTTTACTGCTTGTGCTAGTAAGTGAGCACATGAGTGATTTAATTTACTTAATTCTTCATTTTCTTTAATGTTTATCATTTGTTATCAATCCTCTCTTTTCTTTTGATTTCTTTTTTATTTTTGTTTTTGTTTCTTTCTTGTATTTTTTGTATTCTCTTAAATAGCCATTGCCTTCTCTATCATAATAATGGGTATTATTTACGTAGATATTGTTTTTATCATTTATTATGGCATCTAATACTCTTATACTATGTTCTTCCACTATTAATTCTTTTCTTAAGTTTAGTAGCTCGCTTAGACTTAAGTTTGTTACGTCTATATACCATTCTTCTTTAGTATCTTCTACTATAAATGGTATGAAATTTTTTTGCATATTGTCCTCCTTTTAAATAGAAAAGACCAAATATTAAGGAGAGAATACTTCTCGGTACCATCCTTATTTGGTCTTAATTTTGATAACGGCTACTCGCCGGCGTTCAGTTTCCTGTGCACTCAAAGGTAGTAATTATATACTTTTATTATTAGCTTACAGCGACCGCTAACTCTCTTTGAATAAATGGTATATAATCGTGTCCTTCTCTTCGTTTTTTTAATATAAATATATTATAGGCTTTATTTTTTTCTTTGTCAATAGTTTTGGTTTTACTTGTTAATCCTTTTTAAAATGTATACGCATCATTAATAGAAATGTCACCAGCAATGATTTATAATATCTATTTGGAAAGGAGACATTTTTATTATGCATAATAAATCATATGCACTAAAACTTGTTCAAGAAAAAATTGATGGTTTAAATAATTACTCTTATTCTCAAATTAGTTCTCTTACTGGGTTTACTAAAAGACATTTAATTAGATTATCACA
>CAVCHK010000128.1:10108-11082 GCA_963601985.1 Paludibacteraceae bacterium | reverse complement strand
AGTACATATTCTATATTATTATCTAAAACTATTGTTTTCATTATTTACCTTTCACCTTACTTGTACTTTTTACTATATTATCTATTTGTTTACTTTGTGATGCTTTAATTAATTCTTTTTTGCTCTCTTTATCAAATTTTTTTGAACTTGGATTGCCTAATTTATCAGTCATATCATTTTTAATAAGAAAGTCATTCCAACTTTCATATCTTTCATTACCACCATTATAAGTCATAGTCTTTGCTAATGCATCATTTTCTTCATTATTGGCATGGGCTTTTTCAAATACTTTTTTATAGGCATAAGCTTCCGCTGGAGAAGGGTCTTTTATTTCAATATTGTTTTGATAGTCTTCTTCAGTAAGACCTATATTTATTTTTATTTTACCATCATCATATATGGTTATGATTTCTGCTTCTTCTAAGTTATCTCTTGCATCTTGAGTAACTATTTCTATTGCTTCGTTTACGATGCCTCCATCACTTATGTTTTTTAATGTACCAAATAGCATACTTATTGCTAATGGCATGGTTATCATTACTGGTAGTACTTTCTTATAGAAGAATTTTTTATCTATTTTATCATTTACTTTTGCTTTTTTGGTATATACTTTATCTTTAGTCATACTTGTTGTTATTATTTTATTTAGTCTTTCTTTTTCTTTATCTAGATTTGGTTTTGGAAATGATAAGTCTTTAGCTATAGATAATATATCATCTTCTAGTTCTTTTTCTTTTTCATCTTTTATTATTTTTTTTAATTTTTTTACGTCTTCAAGAGTCATAATATTTTTTCTCTTCCTTTCATATATTTTTCCCTTTCTATATTAAATATATATTAAAAGTTTGATAAAGTCAATGTTGTTTGATGTTTTACTTTGTATGTTTTTTAGATTTTACATTATTAGCATTTATTCTTTCTATTAATTTATATTTTTCTGTAAAACTTAGCATTTCATCTAAGTATTCTATTTT
>CAVCHK010000128.1:0-10062 GCA_963601985.1 Paludibacteraceae bacterium | reverse complement strand
TAGTAGTGGAGATATTTCTTTTTTTTGGTTTATTGTTACTTTTAATACTCCATCTTTTAGTGAGGTTTCTATATATCTTTTTCTTATTAGTGTTTTTAATGCTTCGAAGAAGTTTGAATGGGTATAGTTTGATAGTATACGGTTATATTCGTTATTAGCTAGTTTTTCTCTTATGTATTCGTTTAGGTTGTTTGCACTGAATGAGGTATATTCTTTTATTTTTAAAATGGCTATAAAGATACTTAGGAAGTTTTCTTGAGAAAATATTTTTTCTTCATCTTTAATATAATAATTAGCTCCAAATAGGATGGCTACATCTTTTTTAGTTTGACAACATCTATTACAAACATAATAGGGATCTATTCTGTTATCTAATAAGTTAAAGAATGATATTTCCCACATTTGCTCTTCTGTATGTATTTTTCCACAGTTACAACACATTAGTGGTATACTTGCATAGATACTTTTTATTTTTTTTATTCTATTATTTTCCATTATATCCTCCTTTAAATATAATATTTTTCCTGCTTGGATATTATAATACTTTATTGGTATTTATGTCAAGAAAAAAGACTATAAAAGTCTTTTAACATATAATTAGTTTATTATCTTTTAAATCTATTGTTATAGTACTATCATATTTTATTTCATCATTTAATATAGCATTTGCTATTAGGGTTTCAACATTTCTTTGAACAAATCTTTTAAGTGGTCTTGCACCGTAATTTTCATCATAAGAAGAATCTATTATATATTTTTTAGCTTCATCAGTTATTATTAGGTGTATTCTTTTATCTTGTAATCTTTTTTCGGTATCTTTAATTATTTTGTCTAGTATATCATTAATTACTTCTTTAGTTAATGAATTAAAGATTATTATTTCATCTATTCTATTTAAGAATTCTGGTTTGAAAGTACTTTTTAGTTCATTTGTTACTAATTCACTAGCATTAGTATTATTATCTAGTATATATTCACTACCTAAGTTAGATGTCATAATTATAATAGTATTTTTAAAGTCTACTGTTTTTCCTTGTCCGTCTGTTATTCTACCATCATCTAGTATTTGAAGTAATACATTGAAAATATCATGGTGGGCTTTTTCTATTTCATCAAATAGAATTATAGAGTAGGGACTTCGTCTTACTGCTTCAGTTAGTTGTCCTCCTTCATCATAACCAACATATCCTGGAGGAGCTCCGATTAGTCTTGCTACTGAATGACTTTCCATATATTCAGACATATCTATTCTTATCATATGTCTTTCATCATCGAATAATTCATAGGCTAATGTTTTAGCTATTTCGGTTTTTCCTACTCCTGTAGGACCTAAGAAGATAAATGAGCCTATTGGTCTATTAGGATCTTTAATGCCCGCTCTAGCACGAATAATGGCTTCACTTACTAAGTGAATTGCTTTATCTTGTCCTTTAACTCTTTTTTTCATATTTTCTTCTAGGTGAAGTAGTTTTTCTCTTTCTCCACCAACTAGTTTAGATATTGGAATATTGGTCCATTTTGATATAATAGCCGCTACAGCCTCTTCATCTACGGTATCTGATAAGATATCTGATTTGTTTATTTTTTCTAGCTGTGATAGTTCTTTCTCTAATCTAGGAATAGTACCGTGTCTTAGTTTAGCAGCGGACTCTAAATCATAGTTGTTTTCTGCTTTTTCTAAGGCAAAGTTAGCAGTATCTATTTCTTCTTTTTTCTTACTTATTTTAGTGTTAATTGTTTTTTCTTCTTCCCATTTAGTTCTTAGATTTTTTTCTTTTTCTTTTAAATTTTTTAATTCTATATTTATTTCTTCTATTCTGTTTTTAGAAATATCATCTTTTTCTTTCTTTAGAGCTTCTTTTTCTATTTCTAGAGTCATAATATTTCTTTCTAAGTTATCAAGGGCAGTAGGTACTGATTCCATTTGTACTTTAATTGTAGCGGCTGCTTCATCTATTAAGTCAATGGCTTTATCTGGTAAGAATCTATCTGTTATATATCTATCTGATAGAGTAGCCGCTGCTAGAAGGGCTTTATCTTTAATATTTACTCCATGAAATACTTCAAATTTTGATTTTAATCCTCTAAGTATTGTGATGGTATCAAGGACACTTGGTTCTTTTACTAATACTTTTTGAAATCTTCTTTCTAAGGCAGCATCTTTTTCAATATATTTATGATATTCATTTAATGTAGTGGCTCCTATACAGTGTATTTCTCCTCTAGCAAGCATGGGTTTAAGCATATTACCTGCATCCATAGCCCCTTCAATAGCACCTGCTCCTACAATCATATGTACTTCATCAATAAACATAATGATATTACCATCAGATTGTTTTACTTCTTTTAAAACGGCTTTTAATCTTTCTTCAAATTCACCACGATATTTAGCTCCTGCGACTAATGATCCCATATCTAGTTCCCATACTGTTTTATCTTTTAGGCTGTTTGGTACATCTCCTTTAATTATTCTTGTGGCAAGTCCTTCTACAATAGCGGTTTTACCAACACCCGGCTGACCTATTAATACAGGATTATTTTTGGTTTTTCTAGATAGTATTCTAGTAATACTTCTTATTTCGTCATCACGACCTATTACTGGGTCTATTTTTCCATCTTTAGCGGCCTTAGTTATATCACGGCCATATTTTTCTAATGGTTTTTGTAAGTTTTCTTCATATGGATTATTCATATTATCATCCTCCTTTTTACAAATAATATTATACTACTATTTTAGCAATTGTCAATAGAGATTGCTAAAATAATTATAATACTTATTTTAATTTTATGTAATTATATATATAAATATTCTTTAATACTTAAAAACCTGCTAAAAAATATTTTTTACATGATTAAAATAATTATTTTGCGAATATTGATGCTTAAAACATATTTTTTAGTTATTTGTAATTATTTTTAATATTTATTAATCTTTATCTTAAGGAAGAAATAACTATGAATTATTATAATGAAATTAAAAATAAATTAATAGATAATGAAGTATATAAAAGGGTAAAAGATTATTCTAAGAATAGAAATGATCTTAGTACTTATTTATGAAGTCGGAAAGTTATTAATTGAAGCATAAGGTGGAGAAGATAGGGCGAAGTATGGGAATGGATTAACAAAAGAGTTAGGTAAGGATATTCTACAAGAAATTATATACTAAATTAGGATAAAAAAATATTAATAATTAAAGAGAAAAAACCACATCAGAAATAGATGGTAGATATGGAGTTTTAAATTTAAAATGAATAAGACAATTTTATTTAATGATTGAAAAAGGTGCCACAATGTGGCACCAATTGAGTTGGATTTATCATTTATAACTATTATTATTTAAAGATATAAAGAATATGCTATTTATTATATATTAAAACAAAAGAAGTGTTTCATTTGTAGACCTTAGGCTACAAATGACCTAGAAAGACTTATGGCTTTCTAGGGTAAGTAAGAAGAATATATATTATATATAATAAGGAAAGAATGGTTAATAAAATAAATTTAATATAAGAATAGAAAAAAGTTTGAAAAAGTGCTAGAAAAAAAAGTTTGAAAAAGTGCTAGAAAATCCTTGATTTTCATAGATTTATTTAGTATAATTGTATCTGTGTGACTGGCTTAGATGTGCGAAGTTGCTGATACACCCGGTTAAGTTGTCAAAAAGATAAAGGGTTTATCAGGTAATTCGTTCGGAGCTATGTCTATACTAAGATATAGGCGAAGGGAGGACAACTTATGGCAAAGGAGACTGTGAGAATTAAACTTAAGGCTTATGACCATAGAATTCTTGATAGTGCTGCTGCTAAAATAGTAGCTACTGTTAAGAGAACTGGTGGAGAAGTATCTGGTCCTGTACCATTACCAACTGAAATTGAAAAGATTACAATTTTAAGAGCGGTACATAAGTATAAGGATTCAAGAGAGCAATTTGAGAAGAGAACTCACAAGAGATTAATTGATATCATTAATCCTAGCAAGGAGACAATTGATGCACTTGCTCATTTAGATATACCTAGTGGTGTAGATATCAAAATTAAAAAATAAGTAGGAGGAAAAAATGAAAGGAATCTTAGGAAGAAAAAAAGGGATGACTGAAGTATTTACTACTGATGGTAAACTTATTCCTGTAACTGTTATTGAAGTTATGGATAACGTTGTTTCTCAAGTTAAGACTAAAGAAAATGATGGTTATGATGCTATTCAACTTGCAACAGTAGAGAAAAAAGAATCTAGAAGTAATAAACCAGAGATTGGTCATCTTAAAAAAGCAAACACTACCCCTAAGCGCTTCTTAAAAGAAATTAGAGGTGTAAGTGTTAGCGATTATGCTTTAGGTGATGTACTTAAGGCTGATGTATTTGCTAGTGGTGATATGGTTGATGTAACCGGCACTTCTAAAGGTAAAGGATTTCAAGGTGTTATTAAAAGACACAATCAAAGTAGAGGACCTATGAGTCATGGTTCACAATATCATAGAGGTGTAGGTTCAATGGGTACTATGTTACCGATGAGGGTTTTACCAGGAAAGAAATTACCTGGACATATGGGTCATGTACAAGTTACTATTCAAAATCTTGAAGTAATTAAAGTTGATCTAGAAAATAATGTTATCTTAATTAAAGGAAGTGTTCCTGGTCCTAAAAACTCTTTAGTACTTGTTAGAACTTCAGTTAAAACTGGGGATAAATCTAAAGAACCAGTACAGTTAATAGTATATGAAGATGGTACTTCTTCTGAAGAAGTTATTGAAGAGACTATTGAAACTATTAATGAAGAATTAGCAGAAGCTAACGAAGAGACATCACAAGAAGAAAGTAAGTAATTACTTAGTAACTATATTAAAATTATATTGTGATGATAAAGGAGGAAATTATGTCTAAGAAAATAGATGTGTTAAGTCTTAAAGGCGAAAAGGTAAAGGATATAAAATTAGAAGATAACGTATTTAATATAAAACCAAATGATGCTGTAATTAAAGATGCAGTAGTGGCCGCTATGGCGGGTGCTAGACAAGGCAGTTCTAAAGTTAAAACTAGAAGTGAAGTATCTGGTGGCGGAAGAAAACCATATAGGCAAAAAGGTACTGGTAATGCAAGACAAGGTAGTATTAGAGCACCTCACTATAGACATGGTGGTATTGTATTTGGACCAGTTCCAAGAGATTATTCTAAAAAAATGAATAAGAAAGAAAAGAGATTAGCACTAAAGAGTGCATTATCTTATAAAGTATTAGATAAAGAGTTAATAGTAGTAGATAGAATTAAGTTTGAAACTAATAAAACTAAAGAGATGATAAATTTATTAGAAGGATTAAATCTTACTAATAATAAGGTATTGGTTTGCGTAAATGAACTTACTGATAATGTTTGTTTATCTGCTAGAAATTTAGGTAATGTAAAGATTGTTTTACCTAGTGAAATTAATACTTTTGATTTAATATCTTCAGATAATTTATTAATTGAAGAAGAAGCATTAAAATCATTAGAGGAGGTGCTTAAATAATGGATAATTATTTAGATATAATTATAGCACCAATTATTACTGAAAAAACTGCTAATATGGAAGCAGATGGTAAGTATGCTTTTAAGGTAGCTAATAAGGCTAATAAAACTTTAGTTAAACAGGCTATTGAAAAGAAGTTTGGTGTTAATGTTGAAAAGGTTAATGTAACTAATTCTCATCCTAAGAAAAAGAGAGTTGGTAAATATACTGGTATGACTAGTAAGTATAAGAAGGCTATAGTAACTTTAAAGAAAGGCGAAACTATTAGTTTTGACTAGTAAGGAGGAAATATAATGGCAATAAGAGTTTATAAACCAATGACTCCTGGTACAAGAGGTAGATCTGTATTAACAGGTAGTGATATTACAAAGAATACTCCTGAAAAAAGTTTAACAGTTCCTGTAAAGAAAAATACTGGTAGAAATAATCAAGGTAAGATTACTGTTAGACATAGAGGTGGAGGAGTAAAGAGGAAATATAGAATTATTGACTTTAAGAGAAGAAAAGATAATATTCCTGCTAGAGTTGTTTCTATAGAATATGATCCTAATAGAAGTGCTAATATAGCATTAATCACTTATAAAGATGGTGAGAAGGCTTATATTATTGCTCCTAAGGGATTAACAGTGGGAACTATAGTTGAATCTGGTGAGAATGTTGATATTAAAGTTGGTAATACTCTTCCTATTATGAATATTCCAGTAGGTACTGTAATTCATAATATTGAATTAAAACCTGGTAAGGGTGCTAGTTTAGCAAGAAGTGCTGGTGCTAGTGCACAAATTCTTGGTAGAGAAGATAAATATGTATTAATTAGATTAAGTAGTGGTGAAACAAGAAAAGTCTTAGGTACTTGTAGAGCTACTATTGGTGTAGTAGGCAATGAAGATTATGGACTAGTAAAAATTGGTAAAGCTGGTAGAACTAGACATATGGGAATTAGACCTACAGTTCGTGGTTCGGTTATGAACCCTAATGATCACCCACATGGTGGTGGTGAAGGTAGAGCTCCAATTGGTAGAAGTGGACCTATGACACCTTGGGGTAAACCTGCTCTTGGATATAAGACAAGAAAAAATAAGAAAGCGTCTGATAAATATATCGTATCACGTCGTAAGAAATAAAGAAAGGAAGATTAAAAAATGGCTAGAAGTATTAAAAAAGGACCTTACGTTTTTGATAGGTTATTAAAGAGGGTAAGGGCATTAAATGAATCTGGTAAAAAGGAAGTTATTAAGACTTGGTCACGTCGTTCAACAATCTATCCTGAATTTATTGGTCATACTTTCGCTGTGCATAATGGCAAGGAATTTATTCCGGTTTATATAACTGAAGATATGGTTGGTCATAAACTTGGAGAATTCTCTTTAACTAGAAAGTTTGGCGGACACGGATCAGAGAAAAAATAATTTTCTTAAAGGAGGAGATAAAATGGAAAGAACTGAAGCTAAGGCTGTAGCTAAAACTATTAGAATTTCCCCTAGAAAAACTAGATTAGTTATTGATCTTATTAGAGGTAAAAATATATATGATGCAAGGGCTATTCTTGCTAATCAACCTCAAAGAGCATCTAGAGTTATTTCTAAGGTATTAGAGTCTGCTATAGCAAATGCTGTTAATAATTTTAACATGAATGAGGATGATCTTTATGTTAAAGAATGCTATGTTGATGAAGCATTAGTAATTAAAAGAATTAAATTTGATTCAAGAGGTCGTACTGGTAGAAACGATCATAAGACAAGTCACATTACTATAATCGTGGCTGAAAAATAAAGAAGGAGGACACTTATGGGACAAAAGGTTAGTCCAACAGGACTTAGAATTGGTATCAATAAGGACTGGGAATCTAAGTGGTATGCTGATAAGGATTTTGCTAAATATTTAAATAATGATTATAAGATTCGTAATTATTTGAATAAGAAGTTTAAAAATGCTCGTATTTCACAAATAGTTATTGAAAGAAATCCTAAAAGATGTGAAATATTTATCTATGCTGCTGATCCTGGCTTGATTATTGGTAAAAGTGGTGTTGAAATTGAAAAAATTAAGAAAGAAGTTGCAAAACTTATTAATGAAGAAATTCAAATTTCTGTAGTTGAAATTAAGAATCCTGATATGGTAGCAGAATTAGTTGCACAAAATATTGCTCATAATATTGAGAATAGAGTATCGTTTAGGGTTGCTCAAAAGAAAGCTATTAGAAATACTATGAAGGCTGGAGCTAAAGGTATTAAAACTTTAGTATCTGGAAGACTTGGCGGTGCTGATATCGCTAGAGGTGAAGGCTATTCAGAAGGAACTATTCCACTTCATACTTTAAGAGCGGACATTGATTATGCTACTGCTGAAGCTGATACTACTTATGGTAAGATTGGTGTTAAAGTATGGATTTATAAAGGAGAAATCTTAAAAGGTAAGGGAGGTAATTCTCATGTTGATGCCAAAAAGAACTAAACATAGAAAAACTTTCCGTATCAGATATGATGGTAAATCAAAAGGAAATACTACTCTTCATTTTGGAAGTTATGGACTTATGGCAAAAGAAGGAGCATGGATTACTGCTAATCAAATAGAAGCTGCCAGAATAGCTATGACAAGATATATGAAGAGAGGTGGTAAGGTATGGATTAATATTTTCCCTAACTTATCATTAACTAAAAAACCTCTTGAAACTAGACAAGGTAAAGGTAAAGGTAATCCTGAAGTTTGGGTTGCTGTAGTAAAGAGTGGCAAAATTATGTTTGAAATCGATGGTGTAGATGAAGCTACTGCTAGAGAAGCTTTAAGACTTGCATCTCATAAATTACCTATCAAATGTAAATTTGTTAAAAAAGAAGAAAGTGGTGAAGTAAATGAAGACTAATGAACTTAGAGAATTAACCACAGAGGAACTTAATAAAAAGGTTACTGAATGTAAAGAAGAGTTATTTAGCTTAAGAATGCAAAAGGCTACTGGAATGCTTGAAAAACCTTCTAGAATTCATGAACTTAGAAAAGAAGTAGCTAGAATTAAGACTATTCTTAATGAGAGAAGAGAAGGGTAAGTGAGGTGTAAGAGATGAAAGAAAGAAAAGAACTAATTGGCACTGTTGTTTCTGATAAGGCTGATAAGACTATTACAGTTAAAGTTGAAACTTATAGAAAACATCCATTATATGGTAAAAGAGTAAAATATTCTAAGAAATATGCTGCTCATGATGAGAATAACACTGCTCACGTTGGTGATAAAGTTCGCTTAGCCCAAACTAGACCATTATCTAAAACTAAGAGATATGAACTAGTAGAAGTAATAGAGAAAGCTGTTATTTTATAGTTTAACTCGGAAGGAGGAAATAAATATGGTACAACAAGAAACTAGATTAAAAGTTGCTGATAACTGCGGTGCTAGAGAAGTGTTAGTTATTAGAGTTCTAGGTGGAAGTAAAGTTAAAACAGGTAATATTGGAGATATAGTTGTTGCTACAGTTAAGAAAGCTACTCCTAATGGTACTATAAAGAAAGGTAAAGTTGTTAAGGCTGTTATCGTAAGAACCAAAAAGGGAGTTAGAAGAGAAGATGGTAGTTATATCAGATTTGATGATAATGCATGTGTTATTATTAAAGATGATAAGAGTCCAGTAGGTACACGTATTTTAGGACCAGTAGCACGTGAGCTTAGAGATAAAGATTTTACTAAGATTGTAAGTTTAGCTAAAGATGTGCTATAGGAATATTAGGAGGATTTAAAATGAGACTTAAAACAGGTGATAAAGTAGTAGTAGTTTCTGGTTCTAATAAGGGACGCGAAGGAAAAATTACTAAGATATTAGATAATAAAGTTATTGTTGAAGGTGTTAATATTGTTAAGAAACATTTAAAACCTAAAAATAATAATGGTACTGGAGAGATTATTGAAATGGAAGCTCCAATTCATGTATCTAACGTAATGCTTAGTGATCCTAAGACTAAGAAACCTACTAAAGTTAAAATTGAAAAAGATAGTAAAGGTAAAAAAATTAGAATATCAAAGAAATCTAATGAAAAGATTGACTAATTTGGAAGGAGGGCGAAGTATATGAACCGCCTAAAAGAAAAATATAATAAAGAAGTTGTTCCAAGTTTAATAGAAAAGCATGGTTATAAAACACCTATGTTAGTTCCAAAAATTGATAAAATAGTTGTTAATATGGGTGTTGGTGATGCTACTGTTAATTCTAAGAACTTAGATAATGCTACTCGTGAGTTAGAGTTGATAACAGGATTAAAAGCAGTTGAAACTACTGCTAAGAAATCAATAGCTACTTTTAAGATTAGAGAGGGCCATAAGATTGGTTGTAAGGTTACTTTAAGAGGAGATAGAATGTATAACTTCTTAGATAAGTTAATAAGTATTTCTCTTCCTAGGGTTAGAGATTTTAGAGGTCTATCACCAAAGAGTTTTGATGGAAGAGGTAATTATACAATTGGTATTAAAGAACAAATTATCTTCCCTGAAATTAATTTTGATGAAGTTGAAAAAGTTAGAGGTATGGATATTGTTATCGTAACTACCGCTAAGAATAATGAAGAAGCTTATGA
>CAVCHK010000127.1:5405-5910 GCA_963601985.1 Paludibacteraceae bacterium | reverse complement strand
ATATAAATTTAGGAAATAATAAAATAAAAGTAGTATATGACTGTGGTAATGGAACCACTAGTATAGTAGCTAAAGATATATTCATATCAAATGAAAATATA
Organism: Paludibacteraceae bacterium; assembly: GCA_963601985.1. Classification (GTDB taxonomy): domain Bacteria; phylum Bacillota_I; class Bacilli_A; order RF39; family UBA660; genus CAG-302. The sequence continues at coordinate 5,809 of CAVCHK010000127.1, read as the reverse complement.
GAATATATACCATTATATGCTGAATCTGACGGCAATTTCCCTAATCACCAACCCGATCCAGCCGTAGAAGAAAATATGGAAGCCCTAAAGAAGAAAGTATTAGAAGTACATGCTGACTGTGGTATAGCCTTTGATGGAGATGGCGATAGAGTAGGAGTAGTATCAGAAAAAGGAAAGTATATACCCGCTGACAAATATATGATAATAATATGGCGTAATATCTATGATAAAGTTAAAAATAAAAAAGGTTTCTACGACGTAAAATGCTCTAATATAGTAAAAGATGAACTAATAAAATTAGGAATAGAACCAATAGAAGTAAGAACAGGAAATTCATATACTAAAAAAATATCTTATGAAAACAATTATCCCTTTGGAGGAGAATATTCAGGACACCTATACTT
>CAVCHK010000127.1:0-5395 GCA_963601985.1 Paludibacteraceae bacterium | reverse complement strand
AGTTTATAGGTATAGATGACGGTATATACGGTGGATTAAGATTAGTAGAAATACTATCAAACAAAAAAACCACTGTAGAAGAAGAATTAAAAGATATATCGGTATATTTCTCTTCTTCTGAAGGAAAAATCCCAATAGAAGACTCAAAAAAGAATAATATAATAAGTAGAGTAGAGGAGTATGTAAAAAATAAAGGATATACCTATCATACAATAGATGGAATAAAAGTAATCTATCCAGATGGCTTTGCCCTAATAAGAAAATCAAATACATCTCCTAATATAATAACAAGATATGAATCAATAGATAAAGAAAAATTAAAATTAATTGAAGAAGAATTTACTTCCCTATTAAACAAACTAAAAGAAGAGTAGGAGTATACCTATTCTTCTTCTTTGTTATCACAATCACATTCTTCAGATGAACACTCATTCTTACGACAATTACATTCATTTTCATGACATTTACATCCAAAAGAATTATTAGATTTTAAATTACTTCCATTTTTAGAAGATTTATTTTTCTTACTCATTTCAATTACCTCCATTACTATTATTAACTATTAATAGTAATATATACAATATAAGTAGAGTAAATATATGGAAAGAATACTATAATAAAATTATATAGTCTATTATACTCTTTTAAATAGAACTTAACATAATATTAATTATAGGAAGTAAGATATTATTTAAAAAATAAGATAAATATAAAGCTCAAAAAGCTATATAATTATATATATTTATAATATACTTATAATTTTATTAAATATACACATACTATAAATAATTTATATTTATATTTATATTATTTATAATTAAAAATTATACTATCTATTAAAAATAACTATATTATAATTAAACTAATATAGTTATATAGTTATATAGTTATATTATCAACGTAACACTTCCCTATTTTTAATTAAAAAACAAAGTAGGGGGATAGTATTAAATATTTTGTGCCATAATTTCTGCTATTTTAGCTAAAACTTCACTAGCATTATTCTTATCAATCTCAGTATAACCAAGTTCTCTTAATGCTCTTATTTTAGCAGTATTTAACTCTTGCGTGCGACTTAATTTTTCTTCTTTTTTATTAGCAAGCATAGCTTCCCATTTTCTATGAGATTCAGTAAGTCTACTTCTAGAAGCACCACCATTAGAATATAATGTCATAGCGGAGTACATAATACTTTCAAATACATATTGATTATTCTCATCAAAAACAAATTTATTAGGATCAGTATAACCAAAATTCTTAGAAAAATATCCAAGTACATATTTAAGTTCTTTATTAGTACTTAAATTCTGAATAAAATTATATACATATCTAACAGTTTCAATAGCCTCCCCTTCCCTAGCCTTATTATCTAATATTATATTTTTAAGCATTAAACTAATATCACTTATTAAATTAACCTCTTCTTTATCAAGCCCTGAAAGCTCAATAACTTCTTCCTTTTTAGGTGTATTCTTCTTACTATTAAATATCTTATTACTAACACTTTGTAAATAATCATTATTAATTTCTACATCAAGTATTTCTTTATCAGAATAACAGTCAAGTAAATCATACAAAAGTTTACACTTATCACTAGGAAGTTTAGACAAATCTTCCCCATCAAAATAATTGTAAATCATCTGTCTAGATACACCTAAATACTTAGCTAAATTAACTTTTGAAATATTTGCTTGTTTTAAAATATGATTAACCTTTTCAACAACATTCATTTTAGCTAACCTCCTATATATATTTTACCATGTATATTAAATTTATGCAAGGTTAAAATAATAAATAAAAAAAGTAATACTTTACATATTACCCTCTACTGATTTAATAATACCTCCACCTATTACTATATCTCCATCATATAAAACACATATTTGTCCTACTGTAACAGCCTTAGACTTTACATAATTAAGCTTTAACATATTATTATCTAAATACTCAATACTAGTAGGAACATCCATTTGACGATATCTAAATTTACATGTACATTTTAGCGGTCTATCATCTGTTAAGAAGTTAAAATCTTCTAGTATACATGAAGTTGAATATAAATACTTATTTTCATTTCCCATAGCAACATATAATATATTTTTATCTAAATCCTTTTTTACTACAAAACACCTATTCTTAGTACCACCTATGTTAAGACCCCTTCTTTGACCAATTGTATAATACATAAGACCAATATGTCTACCTAAAACTTCATTAGTATCAATATCAACAATATCTCCCTCTATATTAGGTAAATAGTTCTCTAAAAACTTAGTAAAATTCCTCTCTCCAATAAAACATATACCAGTAGAATCTTTCTTATCTGCTGTAATAAGATTATATTCATGAGCAATTTTCCTAACTTCTGGTTTAGTAATATCTCCAAGAGGAAATAATACATTACGAAAAACATTTTTATCCACATAAGCAAGAAAATAACTCTGATCTTTATTCTTATCTAGTGCCCTCATAAGATGACCATTCTCTACTTTAGCATAATGCCCAGTAGCAATATAATCAGCATTTAATTCTAAAGCTTTTTTATAAAATAAATCAAATTTAATATACTTATTACACATAACATCAGGATTAGGAGTTCTCCCCTTTTTAAGTTCATCTAAAAAATAAGTAAAGACATAATCCCAATACTCTTTAACAAAATCTACTCTTTCTAGTGGAATACCTATTTTTTTACAGACTTCTAAGGCATCATTATAATCTTCTTCCTGCGGACAAATATCATTATCTAAATTAGGATTACCCAAATAATCATTATTAATAGTACTATCCCAATTACGCATAAAAAGTCCAATAACATTATAACCCTCATTCTTAAGTTTAATCGCCGCTACTGATGAATCTACACCACCTGACATACCTATAACTACTGTTTTCATACTATCCCTCACTTACATCTAATTATACCACAAATACCCTATTAAATAAATAGTTTTATAACTAGTTTAATCATTGAAGGAATTAAATATCCTTCTAATAAAGAAGATATAAATCCCATTATTAAACATATAAATAATATTATAATATATCTTATAAAAAATTTCTTAATAGAAGTATTTCTCTCTTTAGTAAATATTACTCTAAATAAATAACTAGTAAATATTATAGAATAAATAGATAATATAATTACCATTAATAAATTAATAATAAGTGTAGGAAATACATATATAACACTAAGTAATAATCCCTTATATTTATATACTAAATAAAAACTACCAATAGTAAACCCTGATATAAAGCCTTTAAAATATATTAAAAATATATTAATAACTATCCCGATCATAGAAGTCCCCATTAACCATACTAAAAATATATAAATATAATTTTCATATAATGAATTTAAAAATATATAACTATTACTTACCTTATTATCATTAATATTATTAATAAAATTAGTTATTTGATTAATAACCATATCTTTATCACTATCTTTTATAACCATTAAAAATATACATCCCGATATAATACCTAAAATAAGAATAAATATAACAAATAAATTTATCTTTTTATTAGGAAGTATTATAGCAAGTCCACTATTAATTTTCTTATTCATATCTTATCACCAATAAAGTATATTAATTTACCCTTGAAAATATACCATACATTTAGTATAATATTACTAGAGGTGTATTATGAGTAAAAAGAAAAAAAAGATTACTGGAAGAAAAATATTTGCTTATGTAATGTTATTAGTGGCATTAGCCTTCCCTATAACAGCTATATTATCTTATATATTACGTTAATAAAAGATATTAGAATAACACTAATATCTCTTTTAATTTACAAATAAATATAATAATCCCATTGATACTATAAAAGTAATAATACCAAGTAATGCATAGGAGATAAATCCAGCATTCTCTACCCTTTTATTATCTTTTATTACTTCTTTTTTCTCTTCTTCCATACTCTTAGCATAATTATCAAAAGTCTCTGCTTCTATTTCTACTGTCTTATCTATTTTAGGATCACTACTTTTTCCCACTACAAAGTTAATACTAGGAGTTTCTACCATATTATAACTAGTATAATTACCACTTTGTTTTACTAAATCTACTATAGTTTTATATTCTATTCTATTATTATATCTTGATACAAACCAATTAGTAAATCTTTTAAATGAATCATTATTTATAACATATATATTACTATTTACTTTAATATTATTCTTAGTTAAAAAATTATATGCATTATTAAATATATAACCTAAATATCTATCTATTTTATGATATATATCCATATCATCTATAGTTCTAATTCTAAGTAATAAGTCATCATAAAATACTGGTAATATAAGTGTTATATTATAATTATCTATATTTTTATAATAATTTATTAATTCAGTAGTAACTTTATCTAATGTATTACTACTTAAATCATATATTTGATAATTACTTTTTAATCTAATAGATATATTTGTTTCATTAAATTCTTTATAAGGAGTTAATATATAAAAACTACAATTAGCATCACTTAAATAATATATATTATGTTTATCTAAACTACATATTAATGTTTCTTTCATCTTATCCTCCTACCCTACTATCATAGTATAACAAATTTTTTTAACTTTGTCATTACTTTTTATTAATTTATATCATTTATTCATCTCATACTTCGTTATTCGATGTTTTCTAATGCCTATAGTCATTAGAAAAAAGTTTAGAGCCATAAGTCTCTAAACTTAAGTATTATTTATTTGGTATGGTTTATTTATAGTACCAAGAGTACCATCTACTATAGATATATTAGAATCTAGATAAAGAACTGGGGCGACCCCATACGCATTGTAGGATTCGATGCTGGCGACGCCGCCCGACGAGTTCACAAACCACACAGAGGGCGCAGCACCAGAACGCGGCGTTAATAACCATCCCCAACTACTTTTACATAATATAGACTTCATCCAATCATTGCTTGTACATGTAATATCATCATAATTATATAAGGTCTTACTACAAGAGTTAAAGTCTGCTGCATATCCGTAATCACTAGGATATGCTAGTGCTATAGTTTGATTTACATTTGTCCACGTATCATTTCTTGTTATGCCATCATTTGTGTTTAAACCTACTGCACTTCCTCTTTCATATCCATACATAGCATTTGAATATACTTGATAGCTATTCCATCCCCCTGTATTCCATGTTACTCCTTTAGCTATCATATTCCTTGTTGTGTCATTCTTGATACCAGTACTAGTAAAGTCACATGATGTTGTGGCATAAGAACTACCAATATAACAGGTACCAGACTTACTATTATAGTAAAGGCTTCCACCTACGTTTTCACTCTCATAGCCTGGATTAAGTAGTTTCATTAAGTCTGCTTGACTCCATTCATTTACTCCATATCCAGAGTTTACCCCTGATGCTGA
>CAVCHK010000126.1:0-4376 GCA_963601985.1 Paludibacteraceae bacterium | reverse complement strand
AGAAAAATTGATCGCTTTTGAAATACAATTTAATCCATGGGCTGTAAATAGTTACTAAAAATAAGTAATTTTTGTAATTAGTACTTGCTTTTGAATTGTTTTTTATATATAATTGATTTTGTTATATGAAGGAGGAGATGTAATTAATGGAAAAAGTATATATATTTGGACATAGAAATCCTGATACTGATAGTGTTACCGCTGCTATAACATTATCTTATTTAAAGAATAAGCTTGGTATGAATACTACTGCTGCTGTACTTAGTTCTATTAATTTGGAATCTAAGTATGCTCTTCAATATTTTAATACACCTGAACCTATATTTTTGAATGATGTTAATATTAAGATTAAGGACTTACGTTATACTAAGAATTATACCATAGGAGAAAATGAGTCTATTTATAATGCTTATTTTAGAATGAATAAGGTTGGCATTAGTAAAATACCTGTTGTTGATAAGAATAGGAATTTACTTGGTATTGTTAGTATGAAAGATATTGCTAAAGATCAATTTTCTTTTGATTATAGTAATGTTAATGCTTCTTATGATAATATTTGTGAGGTTATTAAAGGAAAAGAAATTCTTAGATTTGATGATGAGATTATTGGTAATTTAAGAGTGGCCGCTTATAAGAGTACTACGATTATGGAGTCTGTTAAACTTGATAATAGAGATATCTTAATTCTTGGTGATAGGCATAGTGTTATTGAATATGCTATTAATTCTTCAGTAAAACTTATTGTTATCACTGGTGGTGGAGAAATTAAAGAAGAACATCTTGATTTAGCTAGAAAGAACAAAGTTAATGTTATTTATACTACTTTTACTACTTTAGAGACTACTAAGATATTTAGTTTATGTAATAATGTTACTACTATACTAAATACGGATAAAGTATTATGTGTTAATGAGAATGATGATATTAATGATTTTATTAAACTTGCTAATAAGACTAGATATAGTTATTATCCTGTTCTTAATAAGAATGATAAATGCAATGGTATTCTTAGATTTTCTGATGTTGGTCTTAGTAATAAGAAGAAGGTTATATTAGTTGATCATAATTCTTATGAACAAAGTGCTATTGGACTTGAAGATGCTAATATTTTGGAAATAATAGATCATCATAATATTGGTACTGTTGGTACTAATATGCCTATTAGTTTTAGAAATATGCCTGTTGGCAGTACTAATACTATTATTTATACTTTATATAAGGAAAATAGGGTTGATATACCTAAGAATATAGCAGGTCTTATGCTTTCTGGTATATTATCTGATACACTTATTCTTACTAGTCCTACTACTACGAACCTTGATAAAGAGGCTGCTAGGGAACTTGGTAAGATTGCAGAAGTTGATTATAAAGTATATGGTTATGATATGATAAGAGCAGGTTCTTCTTTAGAAGGTATGACTATGGAACAAGTTTTATATAAGGATTATAAGACTTATACTATTAAGAATGCTAAAGTTGGACTTGGACAAGTTATTACTACTGATATTAAAGATGTTCTTGATAAGAAAGATGAATATATTGAGCTTCTTAATAAGGTATGTGAGCATAATGATTATTTATATGTTTGTTTGTTTGTGACGGATATACTTAAAAATGGTACTTATGTTTTATATAGTGATAGGGCTAAGGAGCCATTGCAAGCTGGATTTAATATTGATAATATTAAACAAGGTATTTTCTTAAGAAGTGTTGTCTCTAGAAAGAAACAAATTCTTCCTGTACTTATGGGAGATGGGGAATAGAGTAAAGATATCAACAGTTTTGTTGATATCTTTTTATGTTTATTTTGGGTTTCTTGGTTGTTTTTTTTGTGGTGGTTTGTTATAATATGGTATGAAAGAGGTGAAATGATGAAAATATTATCTGTAAATGCTGGAAGTAGTTCTTTAAAATTTCAATTATATGAAATGCCTGAAGAGGATGTGCTTATTTCTGGTGTATTTGAAAGAATTGGTATAGATAATAGTTTTTATACTATTAAATTAAATGGTGAAAAGACTAAAAAGGAGGCTGTTTTAAATAATCATAAGGATGCTTTTGAGATATTAGTTAAGGAACTTATTGATAATAAGGTTATTTCTTCTTGTGAGGATATTAAGGCTGTTGGGCATAGAACTGTTCAAGGTGGTGAGAAATATGATCACACTATTGTTATTGATGAGGATGTTATTAATGATATGATAAAATATAAGCCTTTAGCTCCTCTACATAATCCTGCTTCTATTACTGGTATTGAAGCTAGTAAAGAAGTATTCCCAAATGCTCTTCAAACTGCTGTGTTTGATACTGCATTTCATGCTACTATGGATAAAGTTAATTATATTTATCCTGTTCCATATGAGTGGTATACTGAATATGGTGTTAGAAAATATGGTATGCATGGTACTAGTCATAGATATGTTTCTAAGAGAATGAATGAAATATTGGATAGAGATGATACTCGTATTATTACTTGTCATATTGGTAATGGTGGTAGTATTTCTGCTATTGTTGGGGGTAGATGTATTGATACTTCGATGGGACTTACTCCTAATGCTGGTATTATGATGGGCTCTAGATGTGGTGATATCGACTCGAGTATTATTCCTTATATTATGCAGCAAACTGGTATGAGTGCTGAAGAGATGGATACTGCTTTAAATAAAAAAAGTGGTTTGCTTGGGGTTAGTGGTATTAGTAGTGATTCTAGGGATATAGAGGATGGTATTAATAATGGTGATGAAAGATGTAAGTTGGCTCAAAAAATGTATGTTAATAGAATTGTTAACTATATTGCTATGTACTATGTGGAAATGGGTGGTGCTGATGCTATTGTGTTTACTGCTGGTGTTGGTGAGAATTCTATTAGTACTAGACGTCAAATTGTTGATAAACTTGGTGCTTTAGGTATTAAGTTAGATGAAGAGGCTAATAATATAAGAGGAGAAGAGAAGAGGATTTCTACTGATGATTCTAAAGTTCCTGTTTATGTTATTCCTACTGATGAGGAACTTATGATTGCTAGAGATACTTATTCAATATTATTACAAGGATAATTTATGAATAGTTATAAGCAAATATTTAAAACTATTAAAAAATATAATACTATTGTTATTGCTAGACATATTGGGGCTGATCCTGATGCTTTAGGTTCACAGTTTGCTCTTAAGGAAATTATTTTGAGTTTATTTCCTGATAAAAAGGTATATGCTGTGGGTAATCCTGCTAGTAGATTTAAGTTTTTTGGTAGTAGTGATAAGATAGATAATATTGATACTACTAAAGGGTTATGTATTGTTCTTGATACTCCTGATATTAAGAGAATTGATGGAGCTAATCTTAATAATTTTGAGTATGTTATTAAAATTGATCATCATCCTTTTATTGATAAATATGGTAATATTGAATATATTGATGATAATGCTTGTAGCAGTTGTCAATTACTATTGGAGTTTGCTTTTACTAATAAGATTAATCTAAATAAATCTATTGGGGAAAAGCTATACTTGGGTATTGTTAGTGATACTGATAGGTTTTTACATGATTATACTTCTTCTAAAACTTTTGGTTTAGTAAATAGACTTATAGAGGAAAGTGGTATTGATTTTACTTCTTTATATAAGATTCTTTATCAAAGACCACTTATAGAGGTTAGATTTGAGGGATATATTTATCAAAATATTGCTTTGACTGATAATGGTGTGGCATATATTAAAATTACTGATAAGGTTATGAAAGAGTATGGTGTGGATAGTGCCGCTGCTGGTAATATGATTAATGATTTGAAATTTGTAAATGAAATTGTTGTGTGGGTATTTTTATCTGAAGATATTAAATCTGGGCTTATTCGGGCTAATATTAGATCTGTAGGTCCTTATGTTAATGATCTGGCTAGTAGGTTTGGTGGCGGTGGTCATAAGTATGCATCTGGTGTTAAACTTAAAACTTGGGAAGATGCTGATAAGCTTATTAATGCTTTGGATGAACTAACCCTTGATTATAAGAAAAATGGTTAAACGTTATGTTTGACTTTTTTTTATTATTATGTTAGAATATTAATCCATCAAGAACTTTTATATTTTAAAGGGGGTCTTTGTTATGATTGATATTAATGAAGTGGTTTTAAAAATTAAGAATATTGATAATTTTGAGTATAGGGATTATTACTTTTTATGTAGTGAATATGGTAGGGATATTGTTCTTAAGGCTTTTAGTGTTATTTTTAATAGTTGTAGTAAAAATGAAGTGGATACTATTAAGAAAAAGTATTATATTCCTTTATTAGAAGTGGATTTAGAAAAAGAAAAAATATGTAAATCTAGTTGTTTTAAACTTATTGATAAGTATGGTGAAGATAATATTATTCATTATTTTAG
>CAVCHK010000125.1:811-9030 GCA_963601985.1 Paludibacteraceae bacterium | reverse complement strand
TGTTAATTTTGAGAAGTTATTAATGGTATTTAAGTATATTATTAATATTTTTTCTCCGTTTATTTTTGGTGCTATAATTGCTTTTGTTCTTAATGTTTTGGTTAATTTTATTGAGAATAGGTTATTTGGTAAGAGTAAGAAGAAGATGTGGCTTAAGATTAAGAGACCTTTAAGTATTACTTTGAGTGTTATATTAATTATATGTATTATTGTGTTTATTATTAATTTATTGGTACCTCAACTTAAGAATTCTATGGTTTTATTTACTAATAGTTTACCTACTTATAAAGAGGATATTATTGGGTTTTTAAGTGGTTTTGATATTGAAGAATCCACTATTAATAAGGTTTCTGATTATCTTGATAATTTTAGTAAGATTATTACTGATTATATTAAGGGTAATTCTAGGGATGTTATTACTGTTACTACTGAGGTGGCTACTTCTCTTATTGTTATTGGTAGTAAGGCTATTATTGCTATTGTATTTGCTATTTATATTATTGCTCAGAAGGAAGTGCTTAAGAGACAGTTTAATAAGCTTATGAATGCTTATTTAAAGCCTAAGGTTGTTAATAGGTTTAATAGATATGCTTCTATGGCTAATAGTACTTTTTCTAGTTTTGTTACTGGTCAGTGTTTGGAGGCTTTGATTTTTGGTAGTTTATGCTTTATTGGTATGTTAGTTCTTCGTCTTCCTTATGCTCCTACTATAGCGGTATTACTTGGGTTTACTGCTTTGATACCTGTATTTGGTGCTTTTATTGGTACAATTCTTGGTGCTTTCTTGATATTGATGATTAGTCCTGTTAAGGCATTTGTGTTTGTTATCTTTATTTTTATTCTTCAACAGATTGAGGGTAATTTGATTTATCCTAAGGTAGTTGGTAGAAGCGTTGGTCTTCCTGGTATATGGGTACTTTTATCAGTTACTATTGGTGCTAGTGTTGGTGGTATTCTTGGCATGCTTATTGCTACTCCTTTATGTTCTTTAGTTTACTTTTTGCTTAGAGAGGCTGTGAATGAGAGAATTAATAGTAATAAAATTGTTAATAAAGTAAAAGAAAAAGTCTAATTTTTATATTAGGCTTTTTATAATACTATGGCAATCATATTTGTTGAACCTTTGTTTATTATTTTTGTTAGTGTTTGACATAGTTTAAATCTTACGTTATCTGGCATCATTGATAGTTTTGCTTGTATTCCTTCTTGTACTATTACATCTAGGCTACGTCCGAATATTTCACTTTTCCATATATTTTCGTTGTTATCGTTTTTAGTTAGGTGATCTATTAGTTCTTTACTTTGTAGTTCACTTCCTATTATTGGTTCGAATGTACTTTCTACTTCTACTTTTATCATATGTATTGATGCTGCTTTGGCTTTTAGTTTTATTCCGTATCTTGAGCCTTGTTTGATTATTTCTGGTTTTTCTAGTTTCATATCTTCTAATGATGGTGATGCTATGCCATAACCTGTTTGTTTTACCATTTTTAGTGCTGTTTTGATTTGGTCGTATTCTTTTTTTGCTATATTTAATTCTTGGAATAACGAAAGTAAGTCTGCTTTGGTATTTACCTCTACTCCGATGGTTTCTTTTAGTATTGTACTATAGAGTCCTTTTGGGGCTTCTAGGGTTATTGTTACTTCTCCTGTTTCGGCATTTACTTCTGATATATATGATTTTGTGATGTAGTCTGATTCTATAAAATTATTGTTTATTATGTCGATATCTTTTAGTTTTTTTACTTCTGTTACTGTTTCTTTGATACATTTTATGTATTCTTTTTTTAGATAATGGTCTGGTTTTAGTATGGCTATCCACTTTGGCATGTTTACTTTTATTTGTTCTATTGGAAATTCATATAGTGCTGATTTTAGTATATTATACATATCTCTTTCTTGCATTGTTTCTATATTTATAGGCAGTACTGGTACTTTATATTCTTCTTTTAATTTATCCGCTAATAAGTCGGTTTCTGGTAACATTGGATGAGTGCTATTTAAAAGTACGATATATGGTTTTCCTATTGATTCTAATTCTTCTATTATTGTTTTTTCTACTTCTTTATATTCGTTTCTTGGTATTTCTCCTATGGAACCGTCGGTTGTTATTACTATACCGATAGTGGAGTGATCTTTTATTACTTTTTCTGTACCTATTTCGGCTGCTTCTATGAAGGGGATTGCTTCTTGATACCATGGTGTCATTACTAGCCTTGGACCATTTTCGTCTTCGTATCCTTTAGCGGATGGGACTACATAGCCTACGCAGTCTATCATTCTTATATTGGCTGTAAAGTCATCTACTTCTATTATTGCTTTGGTTGATGGGATGAACTTTGGTTCGGTAGTCATTATTGTTTTCCCAGCGGCTGCTTGGGGTAATTCGTCTTGGCATCTTTTTCTTTCGTATTCATCTTTTATTTTTGGAATGATTAGATTTTCCATAAACTTTCTTATAAAAGTTGATTTTCCTGTACGAACTGCTCCTACGACACCTAAGTATATATCGCCACCTGATCTTTTACCTATACTTTTTATAACTTCTGTTTTTTCCATTATATACCTCTTTTCTTTTTATCACTAAATATTATGTTAACTATTTGTATTTATTCTTGATTTTTTTCTTATGATTGTTTCTTTTATAAAATAGTTATATATATTTTCGGTATTTGGCATATCTTCTGGATGGAATTGTAGTGCTAATACGAAGTGTTTATCATCTATATATTCGATACTGTGAATAATTTTATCTTCTGATAATGAGGTTACTTTAAATGGTTTTTTAACTTTTTTTACGGCATATAAATGTCTTGTATTTACTAGTGGGTAGTCTTTTAGTAATTTGTTTATTATGCTGTTTTTTTTGGTTTTTATTATATGTAGTTTGTTTTGGTGATAGTGGTTGTTTACTTTTATTAGGTCTTTTTCATTAGTGCTTTTTATGCTATATAATCCTATTATTTGATGTCCCATACATATTCCTAGTACTGGGATGTTGTTTTTTAGTGCGTAATCTAGTATTTTGAAGTGATATGGATATATTTTATCTCCTCCTTGGAATATTATACCATCACATAGTTTTAGGACATTTTGATTTATATCATTATTATCGTAGTTTAGTATTCCTATGTAGTTACATTTATTTTGTAAGTATTTTAGGTTGTTTTTGGTTATGGCTTTTAGTTTGGTATTATTTATTTCTTCATCCCTTGCTATTATGCCTATTGTTACGTCTTGCATTATATGTATTTATCTAAGTCTTTTGGTACGTTATCATTCATAATAGTATTTATGATTTTTTGTTCTTTTTCCTTAGATACCTCTCTTCCTGTCATTTTTGATAAATCGTGTATTACTTCTTTTATTGTATTTTTGTCTTTCATATTACCTTCTTGTAATTTATTTGCAAGTGATAATATGGTTTCTTTGTTTACATTTGTTTTCTTTTCTATTTTTTTAAAGAAATTATCTGAAAAATTCATAAAAAAACCTCCTAACATAGTATATGTTAAAAGGTTAAATAGGTTAATTAATCATTTTTGTTTTTATATTCTAATATAATTGGTGTTCCTTCAAAGTTAAAGTTTTCTCTTATTTTGTTTTCTAGATATCTTTCGTAAGAAAAGTGTATTAGTTTATTACTATTTACAAATAGTGTGAATTTTGGTGGGGTAGTTCCAGTTTGCTCTATGAAGGCTATTTTTAGTCTTTTTCCTTTATATGAAGGTGGTGCTTTTAGTAATACGGCATCTCTTATTACTTCGTTTAGTGTGCTTGTTTTTATTTTTCTTTTTGAGTTTTCATATACTTTATCTATTTCTGGTATTATTGTAAATATTCTTTTTTTTGTTAATGCAGATGTGAATGTTATTGGGGCAAATGACAAGAATTTGAATTCTTGGCGTACTAGTTTTGTAAATGTACTTATATCATTTTTATCATTTACTGTGTCCCATTTGTTTACTACTATAACGATTGGTTTTCCTGCTTCTAAGGCATAACTGGCAATATGTTTATCGTGTTCTATTACTGACTCTTCTGCACTTATGATAAGTAGGCATACATCGCTTCTTTCGATTGCTTTCATACTTCTTAGAACTGAGTATTTTTCTATTCTTTCGAATATTTTACCTTTTTTTCTGATACCTGCGGTATCAATTGCTACATATTTTTTCTTGTTATATGTAAATTCTGTATCTATTGCATCTCTTGTTGTTCCTGCGATAGGGGATACAATTACTTTTTCTTCGTTTAGTAGGGCATTTACTAGGCTGCTTTTTCCGACATTTGGTCTTCCTATTAAACAGAATTTTATTCTATCATCTGGTGTGTCTTCTTCTGTGTATTCGCTCATATTTTCTGTTATTTTATCTAGTAGGTCTTCTAAGCCTAGAGAGTGTTCACCACTTACTGGTAATACATCTTCAAAGCCTAGTTCGTAATAGTTATAGATATTTTCTTCTCTTTTGGGATTATCTAATTTATTTACTACTACGATAACTTTTTTATTTGCTTTCATCAGTATATCTCTTATTATGAAATCGTTTTGGTTTAATTCTTCTAGTCCATCTACTACGAAGAGAATTATTTCTGCTTCTTCGATAGCGATATTGGCTTGAATTATTATTTCATTGTTAAAGTCTTCTTTTGATACATCTATTCCGCCTGTATCTATTAAGTGGAATTTATAGTTTTTATAGTTTACTGCTCCATATATTCTATCTCTTGTTACTCCTGGAGTATCTTCGATTATAGCTATTTTTTTTCCTATTAATTTATTGAATATAGTTGACTTTCCGACGTTTGGTCTTCCTACTATTGCTATTGTGGGTATTTTCATTTAATATCACCTCTTTGTTTAGTATTATATCAGAAAATAAAAAAAAATACTATAGTTTTATTTTTAATCCATAATTTAGTATGTTTAGTGTATTTTTATAGGTTATTTCTGAGAGTTCTAATAAGTATAAATAGTCTTTTTTAGATATTTTGTTTTTTATTTCTAGATAGAAGTTATTTTTGTAATAGTATACATTGTTTTTTGATAAGTTGTTTTCTTTTATTAGGTTATAGTCTATTTTGTATAGGATTGGGTAGTTTGTATGTATTGTTATTTTTACTTCTGTTTTATTGTTTGTTTGTGATGTTTTTATACTTTTAAGTAAGATTATTATACCGTAATTTTTTATTTGATAAAACTGTAATAGTATTAGTTTTTCTAATTTGTTATTTATTTTTTTTATTATTTTATTTGTTATTTTTTCTAGTGTATTTTGGTTATATATATCTAATTTGGTATTTATTATTTTTATTATGTAATTTGTATTATCTATTTTATTTATTATCATAACTCACTTCCATTTTAGTTTATGATAATGTATATAATAGGTAACTTAATTTAGGTATTTTTCTATTTCTTCATATACTTCTGTTTTTCCTGTTTTTGTTACTGATGAAAAGAGAATTATATTTTTGTCATTTTCTAGGTTTAGTTCTTTTTGAATGATGTTTATGTTTTTTCTATGATTGTTTTTTGATACTTTGTCTACTTTGGTACAGATTATTGTTACTGGTAGATTATAGTATTTTAAGTATTCATACATCATTATATCATCACTTGTTGGTTTGTGTCTGAAGTCTATTAATAGAAATACCATTTTTAAGTTTTCTCTTGATTTTAAATAGTTTTCCATTATTAGTCCGAATTTTTTCTTTAGGGAATTTCTTACTTTAGCGAATCCATAACCTGGGGCATCTACTAAATAGAATGTATCGTTTATTTTGTAGAAGTTTAATGTTTGGGTTTTACCTGGGGTACTTGAAGTTCTAGCATAGTTTTTTCTGTTTATAATGGTATTTATGAAGCTACTTTTTCCTACATTGCTTCTTCCTACTAGTAAGAATTCTTCTTTTTGATCTATTGGGTATTGGCTTTCACGTACTGCGGATATTATTAATTCAATTGTATTTATTTTCATTTTTGCTCACCAAAGTAATTTTATCATAGTATGGGAAAAAAAGCAAATTATCCATTATTTGCTTCTTTTTTATCTTCATCTTTGTTTTCTGTTTCAGTGTTATCTTTGTTTTCTGTGGTTTCTTCTTCTTCTTCTTCTTTATCTTTTGCACTTGTATCTTCTGTTTTTGTTTCTTCTTTGTTGTCTTTTTCGTTTGTATCTTTAGTATTATTTTCTATTGTGGTATTTTCTTTATTATCATTATTTTCTTTTTCTGTTTCTTTAATTGTATTATCTTTTTCTGTATTTTCATTTGATGGAGTAGGGGTAATAGTTACTTTGTCTGGATACTTTACATTGCTTATATTATTGTTGTAAGATGATTCTAGAGTATAACCTGTATTTACTTTGTTTATTAGTTCTTTTGCGTTTGTTATGCTTTCTTCATCTGGTATTGTTACATATAATTTTTGGGAACTATACGAATATGTATATTCCATACTTCCTGTTCCTTTTAGGGAATTGCTAGTTATATTCCATCTTCCTGGGTTTTCTAATTCTTTTTGAATTAGTTTTGTAATATCGTTATCTGATAGGTTTGTTTGGAAAGATGATTTTACACTATTTAATATTTTGGTGTACTTGTATATTACTTCTTTACTTGTTGCTTTTCTTATTATTGCTTCAATTACTGCTTCTTGATTTTTACCACGGTCATTATCACCACTTGGGAGGCTTTTTCTTTCTCTTGAGAAGGCTAGAGCTTGTTTACCATTCATATGATTATATCCTTTATAAAATTTATAATTGTCTATATATGATATAAATGAGTATTCTGAGTATACGTCTACTCCATCTAATGAGTCTATTAGTTTTTCTAGTGTTGTGAAATTGACTCTTAGGTAGTAATTTATGTCTATATTTAATAATTCTTCGATGGTATTTATTGACATATTTACTCCATAGTTTCCTGCATGTGTTAGTTTATCTTTATATCCTGTAGTATTTGGTAACTTAACGTAATAGTCTCTTGGTATTGATGTTAATAATATTTGTTTGGTTTTTGGATTTACTGTTACGAGGATGTTTACATCACTTCTTGATACTGTGGATATATCTCCATATACATCTATACCACTTATATAGATTGTGAATGGATCTTCGGTTATGTTTACTGTTTTGCTTTCTTCTTTTATTATGTTTCTTATTGTTATTTTATATAGTATTTGGTAATTTTCTACATCTTCTTCTTCTTTCTTTATGTTATAGTAGCTTTCTTCTAAGAGAATAGATGGTATTTCTTTTTTGTCTAGTTTATTAAATAGAGTAGTATAGTCATTTAGTTCTTCTTTTGTTATAGCTATTTTTTTATCTAATTTTTCTATTGCTTTATTAATACTTGTTAAGTTGTTGTTTATATAGCCTATACTTTGGTTTTCTATGTCTTTTATGTCTGTGTAGTTATATTCTTTTAGTGTTAATACTAGATATGTTTCTTCGCTATAGTGGTCTTTGGTAAAACTTCCTAGGAAGTTTAGGGTTATTAATAGGTAATATCCTACTAGTATGTAGATTATTGTTAATAAAATAGAAATAATGTATCCTATTTTTTTGTTTTTCTTTATTAATGTTAGGCTTATTATATATAATAGTAGTATTAGTAGAAGCATTATTATGAAGTATAATATTGGTAATATATTTAATAGTTTTAATATTGATATGAATGCTAATGTAATTAAACTAAATATTAGTATGTATATTTTTCTTTTTTTCTTCTTTCTTTCTCTTTTTTTCATGTTGCTCCTCCAAGATAATAATATCATATTTTTTGGTAATATTAAATATTTATATTTGATGTTTACTTTTATTTGACAGTTGTTAAAAGATAGAGATTAGTTATCTCTATCTGTGAATATAAGTACATATCTTAGTATTTCTAGTAAGGTACTTAGCATACTTGCTATATATGTGAATGCAGCGGCGATAAGGATGCTTTTGGCATAGTTTTTTTCTTCTTTATCAAGTATTTTTAGTCTTTCTATTTCTTTTATTGCTCTTTTTGATGCGTTAAATTCTACTGGTAATGTTACTATTTGGAATAGTAGCATAGCTAGTAGAAGTATTATACCTAATTCTACTAAAAAGTATGAGAATATTACTCCTATTAGTATGGCTAAGTATCCTATTTTTGTACATATATTGACGAATGGTACTAAATGGCTTCTGATAATCATTGGGATATATTTGGTTTTATCTTGT
>CAVCHK010000125.1:0-801 GCA_963601985.1 Paludibacteraceae bacterium | reverse complement strand
ATCTTGTATAGCATGACCGCATTCATGGGCCGCTACAGCAGCTGATGCAATAGATGAACCGTGATAAATGTCTGTTGATAGTTTTATTGTTTTTCTTTGTGGGTCATAGTGATCGGTTAAGTTTCCTTTGGTCTCTAGTATCATTATGTTATTTAATCCATTATTATCTAGTATTTTTCTAGCTACATCAAAGCCTGTTAAGTCTTTGTTGTTTAGTATTTTTTTGTATTTACTATATGTTATTGATACTAGTAGTTGTGATAGGGTTGTTATTAGTATTGATATAATTATTAGTAAATAATTTAATGTTATATTTTCCATTTTGGCCTCCTTAGTTAATAGTATATATTTTAATTGTGGTAGAAATATGTAATTTTTAGTTTTATTTAAAAATACTTTGTTTTAATACTAATATGATTATTATTAATAGTATTGTTATGAAAATGATCCATGCGATGCTAGTAAAGTCTTTTTTATTTTTTACTAGTGTTTTTTGAATTATATTTTTTTCTTTGTATTTATACTTATTTATTTGATCGTATAGTGATAGAAATGTTTCTTGATTTTGTATATATTCTTTGCTTGTTTCGACATTATATATATTTTGGTTTTTGTTTGTATATAAGTTATATAGAAATATATTTATTTGTTTTTCTTGGGTAAGATAGTCTTTTAAATGTTTTTTGAATGTTTTTAGATATGGTGCTATTTCTAATGGTGGGGTTATTGTTTTTTAGGTGATATTATTTCCTTAGGAGTTTTATTTATTATCATACTTTTGGCATATGTATTTTGTATTAT
>CAVCHK010000124.1:0-3046 GCA_963601985.1 Paludibacteraceae bacterium | reverse complement strand
TTATTGATGATATATATAAAGCAGTTGATGAAATAGAAGAAAATCAAATAGAAATAGAGTATATTTTAGGAAAGTATAACATAAGCGAATCAATTAAAGATGAAATAATAAATCTAATAAGAATAGGAATATTAAATGAAGATATGTTATTGTATATTCTTGAAAGCAATAACTGTGAAGTGTCCTTAAAGAAACAAAAAACACTATATAAAGAATTAAAAAAAATTATAAATACAACAAGAAATTGGAAACTAAATGGATACACATATGAAGAAGAAAAAGAAATGAATAAACAAGCAAATGAAAAGATAAAAAGAAATGAACCATGCCCATGTGGTTCGGGGCTTAAATATAAAAAATGCTGTGGAAAATAAAAGTAAGAAAGAACTAAGGTTTAACATCTTAGTTTTTTCATATTAGTAGGCCACGAATAAGTATCATTACATAAGTCTTATTAGCGGTTGTTATTAGCTAGATATATTAATGTATTTATTATATATAAGTAAAGAAAATAAATAGTGATAATAACAAAACAAAACCTATTTTAATTTAAAAAAAGCAATTCCAATAATTACCATAATTTATTTACAATTAGTTAATTATATGGTAGAATAATCAAAGAAAAAAGGAGCAGTCCAATGGAAGAAAATAAATATTTGGAACAAATAGAAGAAGTAAAATATCTGGCTCAAGAAAATACCCCAAGATACAGATTAATAATGAAATTTCTATTTAATAAATACGAAGAAGCCGAATATTGGCTATATAAAGAAGAAATATATAACGAAGTAAATAAAACAATAAAAAATTATACTGAAGAAGAATGCGATAGAGACCTAGACTTTCTATTAAATAATGGCTCATTAACAAAATTACAAGATACACAAAATATAAATACTATAAACGATTTTAAGTTTCACAACTTCCGTTATCAAATGACTGATAAAGCAGTAATAATAGAAAGAATGACTGTAGAACTAGATGAAATAGAAGTAAAAGTAGCCTCACTTGAACCAAGATTATTTGAAAGAATAAACAACTTAATAAAAAGACTTACAGATATATATACCCTCGATGAAAATCAAATATACGAATTATGGATAGATATAAATAATGATTTCAAAAGTTTGAATGAACATTATCAAGATTTTTTAAAGAAATTTCACGAAGCCAAAACTGAAGAACTACTCCAAAGCGAAGCTTTTTTAGAATTCAAAAGCAGTGTAATAAATTATATAAATGATTTTATAAACAGTTACATAAAAAATTCCACATCAATAAAAACCTACTTATTAGAAATAGGTGATGATAAAACAAAATATCTAATGGATAGTCTAATTTCCCATCAGAAAAAAACACCAAAAATATCACCTGAGTTTGATTATGATAAATTACGTAAAGTAAATTACGGAAAATGGCAAAGCCTAAAGAAATGGTTTATATCATCTACTACACAAAGTGAAGGTGAAAGACTCTTAGAAGCAACACAAAATATCATTCAAAAAATATATAAATATGCAAGTTCATTAATAGAACTTCACGGTAACATGATAAATAGAAAAGAAGAATATAAACATATATGTCACTTATTTGATAATCTAGATAATATTGACGAGGCAAATAAATTGTCATCAGCAATTTTCGGAATACTAGAAGCAAATCACTATAAAATGTCTTCATTAGCTAATACCGATTCATTAATAAAAAGTTATGACGTTCCCCCAATAGAAGTACCAATAAATATCATGATAAAGGAATATAAAATCAAAAATCAAACTTCTCAAATAGTAGACAAAACATTAGAAAAAGAACAAATATTAAAAGAAGCAAGACAAAGAGAAATATTAAGAAAAGAAAAAATAAAAAATCTAATAAAGTCAGGTAAAATAGAATTAAATGGTGAAATAAAATTAGACGAAACAGAAAGAAGATATATCTTAGATTTAATTGAAAAAAGTAGCACAATATCAGATAAAGAACCAGAGTTTGGCTATCACTACTATATAACAAATGAATCAAAAAATAAATGCAAGATACTTTCACCAGATGGAGTATTTGAATTAAATAGTAGAACGATAATAATTAAAGTAGGTGAATAAAATGGATAATAGTATAGAGAAAGAAATGAAAGCATTATTAAATAATTTTTGGATAACAAAAGATAACAATAAAGATTTATATTATCAAATAAAGAAAAATCAAAACAAAATAAAAGATTTCATCTCTAAGAATCTAGGAAGTAATCTAATAGTACATGACAGATTTATAAAATTAGAAAAGATACCAACAATAATAAAAACAAATGCTAAATTAAAGGACTTCACATCAATATTAGAATATGTAATATTAACAATTATGCTATTATTTCTTGAAGACAAAACAAGAGGAGATTATTTTATACTATCAGATTTAATAGAATATGTAAAAAATACTTCAATAACTCTAGAATTAAATCACATTCCCGATTGGAATAAAGTTCAAGACAGAAGATGCCTATCAAATGTCATATCATTACTTGAAGAATTACAAATTATAAAAATCAAAGATGCTGGTAAAGTATCATTTATTGATAGTGTCGAAGCAGAAGTATTATATGAATCACTAGGAACATCTAATTATATGATGAGAATGTTTGATAATGATATAAACGAATTAGCAACTCCAGAAGATTTTATAAAAAATGAATTTATATCACAAGATGAAGAGAAAGGAGATATAAGAAGATATAAAGTATTTAGAAATATTTTATATACCCCAGCAGTATCTTCAAATGACATAACAACAAACGAATTAGACTATATAAAGAAAAATCGTAACTACATAAAAACAGAAATAGATAAAAATCTAAATATGGAAGTAGAAGTAACACATAACCTAGCAATTTTATATGACGAAGAAAGTAATACAGAAAAAAATAATTTTCCTAACAATAAAAAACTTACAGAAATAGTTTTAATGATAAATGAAGAAATATTAAAGGAAATAAAAGATAACAAAATAGCATTAAATAGTTTTGAAATAGCCACTATTAAAGAAGACTATTTTA
>CAVCHK010000123.1:0-8872 GCA_963601985.1 Paludibacteraceae bacterium | reverse complement strand
AAAATTCAATAAATTCAATACTTTGCCAGAATTTTTCTCTTAAAAAGTGTCAAAAACCCGGCTAATACTATTAAACTTGCTATTTATTCGAGAAGAAGAGAAATAGAAATTATGAGGCTTGTTGGTGCTTCTAATACTTCTATTAAGATTCCGTTTATTTTAGAGGGTTTATTTATTGGTTTTATTGGTTCTATTATACCTGTTATTATTACTATATTTGGTTATAGTACTTTATATGATTTCTTTGGTGGTAAGTTATTTAGTTCTGCTTTAGCGGCACTTATTGCTCCTATGCCATTTGTATATAATATTTCTTTTATACTTGTATTGATTGGTATATTAGTAGGTATGATAGGTAGTTATCAGGCTGTAAGGAAATACTTGAAAATATAGTATTTCTTTTGTTATAATATATATAGATTAGAATAGGTGGTAAATTTATGACAGAAGTATATTTAATTAGGCATTCGGAAAAATATAGGGATGTTTGTAATATTAATAATGATGATAATTTTCAGCTTTGTAATGAAAAAATTATTTTATCTGCTAAAGGGGAGTTACTTGCTAATATGCTTGCTAATATGGGAGAGATGAGTAATATAGATGTTGTATTTGCTAGTAATTATGTTAGGTGTATAAGTAGTGCTAAATATATTGCTGATAGAAATGGTATTTTAGTTAATATTGATAAGAATCTTGGTGAAAGAGTATATGGTGTTAACTCTATTAATGAAATTGCTAGTGGTTTTGAAATAAAACAATGGGAGGATATTGATTATAAACTTGTTAATGGTGAATCTAGAAGAGATGTTACTAATAGAATGTATGATACTGTTAATAGAATTCTTAATGATTATAGGGGTAAGAGAATTGCTATTGTTTCTCATGGTACCGCTATTAGCTTTTTGCTTAGTAGGTGGTGCAATGTTTCTCTTAATTATAATGATAATAATAAGTTAGATACAAAGATTATGTTTAATAATAGGGTTATTTTTAATGGTAATTTTCCTGCACCTTGTGTTTTTAAACTTGTATTTGATGATAGTAATAATATTGTTAATATAGAAAATATAAATATCCACTAGGGGGTGGATATTTTGTTTGTATAATCTTTTATGCTATATTTATTTTCTTTGGTATCATAGAATATATAGTTATGTGGTGGATTATAGGTTAAGTAAATAAAGAATATATATGTTGATAGGATTATTGGTAGTGCTAATAAGTTTAGTATTTTTAATTCTTTTTCTTTTAGAAGGTTATAGCTTATATATGCTTCTAGTATATATACTATTAGTAATAATAATAGGGATATTATTAGGAATTCTCCTAGTAATTTATATATGGGTATATATAATACTAAGTATATTGGTATGGAACTTATTGATGTAAAGTATAGTTGGTATGGAAAATTGTTATATTTTATGTTATATTTCTTTAGTAGGAGATAATCTATAAATCCATATAGTAGTATAGATGTAAATAGTATTTTCATGTGTTCCCATATGCTTTCATTTACTGGAAAGATGAATGAAAATATGATGTTAGGAAATAGGTCGTACATAAAATGACTAATAAAGGATAATATGAATATTCCTATTATAGAGATTATTTTTATTTTTTTTAAGTTCATATTTTTAAAAAATTAAATAAGTATTAATTTTAAAAATATTATACTTTAATTTTGAGATTATAAGCTCAAAATTATTTTTTGAAGACCTTAGGCTTCAAAAACATTGAGCAACGATAGTGCGAGATGAAATAGATAAAAAAACCTTTATTTTTATATGTTTTTTTGGTAAAATAATATATGTGATAGTATGAAGAAGTTGTATATTTTTGTTTTTATTTTTATTTTGTTTATTTTATCTATTAGTATAATTGGTAGTAATATTGTATCGGGGGATAATCTTATTTTGACTTATAAAGATATATTTATTATTCAAAGTAATAAAGAAGTTTATTTTACTCCTTATGGTTATTCAATTGATAATCCTAATCTTATTGTTAATCCTTATGGTAATAGTCCTCTTAGTGCTATTGTTATGTTTGATACTGATGGTTATAGTGAAGTATCTATAACTGTTAAAGGTAAAGATGATAGCGGGGATATTAATTATACTTTTTCTTCTGATAAACATCATTTGATACCTATATATGGGTTATATGCTGATTATGATAATACTGTTATTATTAGAAGTGAGAATAAAGAGAAGGTTATTAATATTAAGACTGATCCTTTACCTGTGGATTTTGAATATGTAAATGATAGTGGTAGTGATAATTTTTCTTTTTATAATGGTAATTATCCTTATGCTGTTGATATAAATAATGATGTTAGATGGTATCTTAATAGTAATTATTATGGTAATATTACTACTATATCTGATTCTAGGATAATTATTGGTAATGATAAATATAATGAGGATGGTACTTCTTATGGTGTATATGAAATGAATTTACTTGGTAAGATATATAATGAGTATTTACTTAGTAATTCTTATTATGGATATAATACTATATATAATGATGATATAATTGTTCTTAGCGATAAGGTAATGTGTATTGATAGTCAAACTGGGGAAGTTACGGATATTTTATTTGATAATGATAATTATGATTATATTGGTATATATGATGATAGTATTATAGTACATAATGATGAGGGCTTCTATGAATATAGGGATGGTAAACTTAATGATATTGATTACTCTTTAGATTCTTCTTCTTGTAGTTTATATAATGATACTGGTAACTATAGGATAATTGATTCTAAAAGATATGGTAGTCTTAATAAGACTAAGGTTAGTGATAAGAGAATATCTTTGTTTAAGTATGAGAATGGTGATTTAGGGGATATTGATATTTCTATGGATAATGAGAGGGTTACTGTGACTTCTAAGAAGTCTGATAAGATATATGTTATTTTTGATAAATTGTTTGATAAAAGGGTATATGATGTTAGTGGTACTAAATATATTAATAATACTAGTTTTAATGGTAAGTATACTATTTATTATAGTATTGATGATAAGGTATATAAAACTAATTATTATATAGAGGTATAGGATATGGATAGGGTTATTTTACATGTTGATGTTAATAATGCTTTTCTTAGTTGGACTGCGGTAGATATGCTTAGAAAAGGTTATAAATATGATATTAGAAATAGATATGCTATTATTGGAGGAGATGAATCTCAAAGAAGGGGTATAGTGCTAGCTAAGAGTAATCTTTGTAAGAAGCGTGGCGTTGTTACTGCTGAAGCTATTTATTCTGCTAGAAGAAAATGTCCTTATTTAGAGGTTTATAAACCTAATTTTGATGTATATAAGTATTATTCGGATAAGATGTATGATTATTTATGTGGTTATACGGATATTATAGAGAGATATTCTATTGATGAGTGCTTTCTTGATTATACTAATAGTGCTATATTGTTTGGTGATCCTGTTGATGTTGCTTATAAGATTAAAGATGATGTTTATAGAATGTTTGGTTTTACTGTTAATGTTGGTGTTGGTAATAATAAGTTACTAGCTAAGATGGCTTCTGATTTTGAAAAACCTAATAGGGTACATACTTTATTTTTTGATGAGATTGTAGAAAAGATGTATCCTCTTCCTGTAGGTGATTTGTTTATGATTGGTAAGGCTAGTAGTAAGAAGCTTAATGAGATGGGTATTAAAACTATTGGAGAACTTGCTAAAGTGCCTTGTGATACTTTGACTAAGAAATTTAAGTCGATGGGTAAGATGATGCATGAGTATGCTAATGGTATTGATAATAGCCCTGTTTATTATGAAAAGGGTGATATTAAGAGTATTTCTGCTTCTAGGGTACTTCCTTATAATTATCATGATATTAATATGATAAGTGATGTTATTATGAGTTTATCAATGGAAGTTGGTAGAAAATTGAGAGACAATAATAGGTATGCTGATACTGTTGGTATTTGGTTTAAATATAACTATTTTGATAAGTTTAGTAAACAAGAAAAATTGGATGTTAGTATCTCAACTGATGAAGAAATTTATAAGGCCGCTAATAAGATATTTGGTGGTATTTGGAATTATGATGATGGTATTAGAAGTATATGTGTATTTATTAGTGGTCTTTCTAATGAGAGGAAGAGGCAATTATCTATATTTGATGTTGTTTCTAATAATAATAATATAAAGAATGATGATAAACTTCAGAGCGTTATAGATGGTATTAGAGATAAATATGGTAATAATGTTATTGGCTTTGGTAGTAATAGAAATGATAAAAGGTAGGCGTGAGTATGGAATATAGTAGTATGAACTGTTTAGAAATTATTGATATGCTTAAATATAAAAGTAATGAAGAAAAGGCTGCTATTATAAGTAATCCTGTTATAAAAAATAGATTTAAAAGAGAACTGTTAAAAGAGGCTGCGATAGGAGATGCTTATTATAATTTTAGAAATATTATTGATGCTCTTTCTTTAGATTATGTACTTGATGTTTTTGATTATCGTGATGTATATGAATCTTTTAGGAAACTTAGTTCTAAGGATTTTGTTAATTATGATAGTAGTGCTTTAGAAATTAATAAGAGTGAAATTAGATTTAATAATGAGTATAAATTTTTTGTATCATTATGTGAGATTGATATTAATAAGACAGTTTTATGGGTTTTGGAAGATGATAGGCTTTTTAGAGAGTTTTTTTTGAGAGCTGATAATTTTTATTCAATGTTTTGTAATCTTGATTATGATCTTGTTGTTAGGGTTATTTATAAGCTTAATGAATATAATGATTATTTTAATGGAAGGGGATATGAGTTTTTGTCTTGTATAGGTAAGGATAATCAAAAGGCATTACTTGGAGAGAATTTTAGTGATGATATTGTTTTAAGACTTATTGGTTATTTTAATATTGATGTTGTATCTTATTTCTTTTTGAGTGATAATAGAAGTATTTATTTATTTGATAAGATTCCTAATATAAATAGTTATATTGATTCTGGTGTTAAGTTTAATGATAGTATTTTAACTAGTCCTTTGTTTTTTGATAAACTTAAAAGTTGTAGCTTTATTCTTTTTAGGAGAAATGTTAATGCTGTGGAAACTTATAATAATCCTAATGTGATAGAGGAGAAGGTAAAAAGATATTATGATGAGTTAATTTCTTTATATAATAGTTCTGAGGATATGTTTTATGAATATTTTGAGGTTTTGAATAATCCATCATTACTTCGTAATTATTATGGTAAGGATAGTTTTGTTTTTTCTTCTGATATTAAGTTTTTATTTAGAGCTCATTTGGATTATGATGAAGATGATAATATGTATTTTAAGGATAAGGATATGCTTGTTAATTCTCTTAAGATAGAGAGTAGTAGGAAAATTAGTGAAGTTGTTGTTGATGCTTTGTTTTGTGATAATATTTATAATGTTTGGATTAATATTAGGGAAATGATTAGGTATAATGATAGGCTTAGTGTTAATGATAGGGTACTTGATGAGGTAAAGGTTAATTTTTATAAAATGATTCTTGATATTGATAGTGTTTCTTCAGTGGATAAGATTAAATTATATAATGATTTTAAGAATAAGAATTTTAATTTAACTTTTTATGATGATATTAGAAGACTTAAGGATGTATCTTATGATATGATTAAGAGGGATTTACTTGATTTGTCTAAGCACTTTGATAAGATTTCTTCTTTGGATAGTGAGATGTTTGGTACTACTGTTTATGATATGAGAAATAGTAAGTATACTATGCTTGTTAGAAGTAAGTTCGCACATAAGGATAAGGGTAATAGAAGGAGAAATTGTTATTCTATTATATCTGATGAAAATAATGATACTTTTGGTCATTGGGAAGATAACGATAAGATTATATATGGATATAATTCTTTTCTTAATGATAGGGTTATTCATATGCTTGAGATGGATGCTTTTAGTAGTGATATATATAGTGATAATAGAGATGTTAGTAATTATGTAAATAGGATTGCTACGAGTGATGAGATTGTTCTTGGTAGTAGTTGGTATAGTGAAATTGAACTTGTTAATATACAAGATAGTGATGCTAAGTATATTAATATGAAGCCTGATTTTATTGTTGTTTATGATAATATAAGAGACATTGATGTTAATGAAAGTAAGAGACTTGGTATTCCTATTGTTATTATTAGTAGAACTAAGTTAGATAAGATGAAGGGAATTGATATGGATTTTGATAGGGATAGGGATAAGTATGTTAATTCTTTATATGATGAGGATATTAGCAAAAAATTTAGATAATGGAAAGAGGTATTTGTATGAATGATGTAATTATTAATGGTATTGTAAATGATTTGGGTATTAAGAAAGAGAGTGTAGTGGCTACTTTAAAGTTATTGGAAGAGGGGAATACTGTTCCTTTTATTGCTAGATATAGGAAAGAGGCTACTTTTGCTTTGAATGAGGAAGAGATTAGGAGTATTAATGAGGTATATGAGTATCAGGAGAGTTTGCTTAAGAGAAAAGAGGATGTTATTAGGCTAATTGATGAGAAGGGAATGCTTACTTTAGAAATTAAGGATAGTATTATGAAATGTGATAAATTGGTTGAGGTAGAGGATATTTATAGGCCTTATAAAGAAAAAAAGAAGACTAAGGCTACTGAGGCTATTAAGAATGGTCTTGAGCCTTTGGCTAAAATTATTATGTCTTTTAAAGATGTTGATATTAATAAGATAGCTCTTTCTTATGTAAATGTTAATGTGGAAGATGGAGAGACCGCTATTAAAGGTGCTAGTTATATTATTGCAGAGTGGATTAGTGATAATGCTAGTTATCGTAAGTATATTAGGAATAATATGATTAATCATGGGGTTATTTGTGTTAAGAAAAAGAAAAATGCTACAGATGAGAAGGGCATATATGAGATGTATTATAATTATGAAGAGAGAATTAAGTTTATTAAATCTCATAGGGTTCTTGCTATTAATAGGGGCGAGAAGGAAGATGTATTGTCTGTTAATATTAGTATAGATGATGATTATATTATTTCTTATTTGAAGAGTAGAATTATTAAAAATAATAATGTTATGTCCGCTAAAATTGTGGAAGAGGCTATTAGGGATAGTTATAAAAGGCTTATATTTCCAAGTATTGAAAGAGAGGTTAGATCTTTTCTTAAGGATAAGAGTGAAGATGATGCAATAGGTGTGTTTGGAGATAATTTGGAGCATTTGATTTTGACACCACCGATTAAGGATGTTACGGTGCTTGGATTTGACCCTGCTTTTAGAACTGGTTGTAAGCTTGCTGTTGTTAGTCCTACTTCTTCGGTTCTTAATATTTCAGTTATTTATCCTCATGAACCTCATAATAAATGGGAAGAGGCTAAGGGTGTTTTGAAGGATTTATTTAAAAAGTATGATATTGATGTTGTGGCTATTGGTAATGGTACTGCCTCTAGGGAAAGTGAAAAGTTAGTAGCAGAGGTTATTAGTGAGTATGAGGATAAAGATGTTAAATATGTTATGGTAAGTGAAGCTGGTGCTAGTGTATATTCTGCTAGTGAAATGGCTATTAGTGAATTTCCAGACTTGACGGTAGAGAAAAGAAGTGCTATTAGTATTGCTAGAAGGCTTCAGGATCCTTTATCTGAACTTGTTAAAATTGATAGTAAGAGTATTGGCGTTGGTCAGTATCAGCATGATGTTAATGAGAAGAAATTAGATGAATCGCTTAATTTTGTTGTTTCTAAGTGTGTTAATAATGTTGGTGTTAATATTAATACTGCAAGCAAAGCTATACTTAGGTATATTTCTGGGCTTACTAAGTCTTCTATTGATAAGATTATTAAATATAGGGAAGATAATGGGAAGATTTTGTCTAGAGGTATGCTTCTTAAGGATAAGGTGTTAACTCCTAAAACTTATCAACAGTCTATTGGTTTTATGAGAGTTATTGATGGTGATAATATTATGGATGAGACTTCTATTCACCCTGAGAGTTATGATGTTGCTTGTAAGTTACTTAGTGATATTGGTTTTGATATATGTGATATTGGTAGTGATAAATTGGTGAAAGGGCTTGATAATTTTGATATTTCTTTGTATGCTGATAAAAGTGGTGTTGATATTTATACAATAGAGGATATTGTTAAGTGTTTAAAACAGCCTAACAGGGATTTTAGAGATGATTTTGATAAGCCTATTCTTAAGAGTGATATTCTTAAAATTGAGGATTTAAAAGTTGGTATGGAATTATTTGGTACTGTTAGAAATGTTGTTGATTTTGGGGCTTTTATTGATATTGGGTTACATGATGATGGTCTTGTGCATATTTCTAAGATGACTGATAGGTATATTAAGCATCCTAGTGAAGTCGTTTCGGTTGGAGATGTTGTTACCTGCTATGTAGATGATATTTCTTTGGAAAAAGGGAAGGTTAGTCTTTCGCTTATTAATCCTAATTCGGTTAATAATTAGTGTTTTTTGTTAAAATTAGTGTAAAATTTGATGAAATTGAGTAAAATATATATAAATGTTGCATGAAACAATTGACAGATGGGCAATTTTATAGTATCATTATTATTGCCTACTGATGCAGGTGTAGTTTAATGGTAGAACCTCAGCCTTCCAAGCTGACTGCGTGAGTTCGATTCTCATCACCTGCTCCAAATTGATAGGAAACTCGGAAATTAACTTCTGAGAGTAATAGATGCTAACTAGAAATAGTTAGTTTTTTTGTTATTTAAAGGAGTTGATTTTATGTTAAATATAGAAACAAAAGAATTAAAAATAAGTGATAAATTAAAAAGAAAAATTGAGATGATTGGAAGATTTGCTAATACTACTCCAATTATAAATAATGGCTCAATTAAAAATATAACAGGTACAAATG
>CAVCHK010000122.1:0-6545 GCA_963601985.1 Paludibacteraceae bacterium | reverse complement strand
ATAAGAATAAATAAAACCAATATCATAAATAATAAAAGGATTAATTAAAATAGCAATAACTAAAGTAAATAACATAATATCAACTCTACTAATCTCAAACTTAAAAATAAAATTAATACTACTAAGAATAAACATAACAGAAGCCCTAAGTAAAGAAGAAGTATAAGCAAATATCAAATAAAAAATAAGAAAAACATCACTAATCAAATACTTAATATTCTTACTATAAGTAGCCCTATTCAAATAAATATATAAAATACCAATAATAAGATTAATATGCATACCAGATATACTAAACAAATGACTTATACCATTAATCCTATAACTCTCTTTAACCTCACTATCAAGACTATTATCCCCAAATAACAAAGTCTTAATATAATTACCAGATTCTAAACTATTAACCCTATCATATAAAATATTCTTTAAAGTATAAAAATAACTACTATTATTCTCTATCTTATTAATACTACTAGCCTTAACCATATAAAATATCTTCTTCTTATACAAATAATCCTTATAACTAAAAGAGTTAAATATAGTATTATCCATAGGAGTATATAACTCTCCCTTAACAAGAAGCTTATCACCATAACTAAGCTTATCAAAAACCAAATTATTATAATTATAATAAACAATTAATACCTCTTCAGCCTTAAGAGTAATTCTAATCAAGCCATCACTAACCTTATAATCAGTAACAATACCCACAAAAACATTATCATCAATATCATAACAAGACTCATATTTATATAAATAAGTAAACAATATATCCCCTATTAAAAAGAAAGCAAAAACTATCTTAAAAAAATATTTAGACTTTAATATACATCTTAATCTTTTCAAACAAAGAATCCCCTATACCATCAACATTCTTAATATCATCTATAGAATTAAAATTACCATTCTTTTCCCTATATTCAATAATAGCCTTAGCCTTACTTCTTCCAATACCTTTAATATTCATAAGTTCATCTATATCAGCAGTATTAATATTAATAACCTCATCATCTTCATCACTAATACAAGCATCATTACTAATATCAGGACAATCACATACACATACCTCATTTTTATATTTCTCTAAAATTTCCTCATTAGAATAAATAATAATAGTCATCTCATCACTAACCACTTTAGCCAAATTAATCTTACTAGTATCCGCTCCATCAACCAGTCCTCCAGCAGTCTCAATAACATCATTAACCCTATAACTACTAGGAACCTCATATACCCCAGGATTAACAACCATTCCCTTAATATCCACTATTACAGTATTAGTATCATCTTTTAACTCTTCAACTATCTCTTCATCACTATTATCATTATTATCTTTTTCCTTAAAAATATCCAAAGTATCTTCATTTTTACTATAATTATTCTTATATAAAACAAAAATAACTCCACCAAGTACAAAAGAAATACCAAGTAATATAAAAATTATCTTCTTCAATTCTACTCCTTTCCTTCTCCATTTTGTAATATTTATTATAATATAGACATACTATGACGTCAATAACTTTCCATAAAAAAAAGGAAAATATAAATCCTTATACTTTCCATTACCACTATTCTTCCAGTAGCACTATAATTATATTACTTTAATTTATTCTTATTCTTAATCTTATACCTATTATCTTTCTTTTTAATTAAAACAATAGAAAAACTAATAATAGAAATAGCAAGTACCCCTATAGATATAAGAAAATATAGAAAATACCTATCAGCTTTCTTCTTATACAAATTAATAGTACCATCATTAAATCTCTGTAAAGTACCCTCTTTTCTATCATACATATAAAGACCAATCTTACCAGTAGTTTCATTCTGAGCATATAAAAGATAAAAATCACTATTATCAAGAACATAACCATCTATTCTTTTACCCTCATACTCAAATGACTTCTTAACATAACCATCAAGTATTTTATCTTTAGGAATATCAAGAATACTCAAATATAAACTACCAATCTTAATACCATTATACCTAGTATAAGTATTCTTCTTCTCATCATATATATAATAAGCAGCATTACCACTATCATCCTTAAGACCAACTAAAACTACATTAGTAACCTTATTCCTATAACATAAAACATCATTATCATTAATCTTTATACTATCCTTCTCATAATTATCCAAAGGATCGATAACCCCCTCTTTTCTAATTATAGTATATTTCTTCTTATCAATAGTAACCTCAATAGGATCAAGTTCCTTAACCGTTACATTAATAACATAAACCCTCTCATTACCATTCTCCGCTGTAACCTTAACTTCTATCTTATTAGCACCTTCAGTAACACTAACTTCACCATCACCACTTACACTAGCAGAAGAATCCTCTTTTTCTACCTTAATATTAACCTTTTCAGTACCATTAGGAACTTCCACGCTATACTCTTTAGTTTCTTTATCAAAACTAGGAGTAATATCATATCCCTCTATTCCTAAAGATTTCAAATAATTATTAGAAGAATACTCACGAGTAGGCTTTTTAATAACTACAGGTTCCTTAACAGTAACAGATACCTCACCACTTACATTCGTCCACTCATTAGGAGAACTTCCCTCAACCATCTTAGCACCAGAAGTAGAGCAAGTAATAGTACCAGAAGAAGTAGCCTTAACCGAAAAACTATAAGGAAATGTAGCAGTATCATTCATCTTCTCCCCACTACCAAGTTCAAGTTTACTATTAACTCCAGCACCAGAACAAACAAGAGTCCCCTCAGTAAAATACACCTTAGTATCAGAAGTAAAAGTAGCAGTTATCTTAACACTATCTCCCTTATTAATACTAGAAGAACTAGCACTAACAGACATTCCAGCAGCACTTACTTCTCCCATCCAAAACAAAGAAACAAATATCACACCAACTATAAATATCCTATTAACAATTCCTTTCACACTATCACCTCTCAACTAATTAATACGAACATATCCATAATAATGACTAAGTATCATCGCAGCATCAAGTTTATTAATCTCTCCATCCTTATTAACATCCGCTGCTACCTTATACACACCACTTAAATCAATATAACCATAATAAACACTAAGTATATTCGCAGCATCTAACTTATTAATCAAACCATCCCCATTAACATCACCATAGATAACAATACCAAAGTCTTCTTCTTCCTTACCATTACCAATAGTAACAACATCTCCAGTTACAAATGTACCACTACTCTTACTACTACCATTACTACTCTTTATATTAACTCTAGCATAACTACTAGTATTCTTAATATTATCAATTAAACTACTAACAGCACTGCCCTCACTAATACCAAATATATAACTATTATTATACTTAATACCACTACTACTTAAAATAGAATCAATAGAAGGAACATCATCAGGATTATCAACCTCATCACGTTTAATATTAATAACATATTCACGACTATTACCACTCTCAGAAGTAACAATAACGCTTATCTTCTTCTCATTACTATCAATACTAATATCACCAGTGCCACTCAAAGAAGATGAACTAACTATCTTATCAGCACTAATATTAACACTACTAGTATTATAAGGAACATTAACATCATAACTATAAGTATCATAACTAAATCCATTAACAGAAGTAACATCAACCCTTAAATCACTCAAATAATTATTAGGATTACCCACTCTAGGAGCACTAACAGCATATAAAGGCATATCCCTATATACAGGAATAGTAAACACAATCTCCTTGTCAAAATAATCATTAATATTCTCTATATAAGACTTATAAATCTTATCAGTCTCTTGAGCAATAACCGCTAAATTCTGCATATACTGATGAGTATAATTACCATCACTCGTAGAAACATCAAACTTCTCATAATACAAAGTATCCTGATTAACCTTACAATAATTACTATAAATAAAATTACTACCACCATATATACCAAGATAAGGACTACTCCAACCATTATCAACAGCATACCTCATACCACGTATAATCTTATCTTCACCCCAAACATTAATATTAAAGAAATTATAATAATTAGAATAACTCTTACCATCTAAAGTAAACTCTCCACCACTTCTAGGATCAGAAGTACTAATACCAGATATCTCCTGCTTAATTCTCGCAGCAATATGAAATGAACTAATACCAATTTCCAAAGTAGCACGAGCAATATCCGAAGAAACATTACCACTATAAGAAGAATAAACACTATTCCAATAACTACTATTACCAAGAATCTTACTAATAGCACTCTCAGTATGAACACTATTATAATTAAGAGACTCATAAGCCAAAATATACTTAATATTCAAATAAGTCCTAGGATCCAAATAATAAGCAACAGCCTCAGATGAAGCATCATACCAGCCATTCTCTGTAGCATAATAACTAAATTTATTATTCAAAATATTATAACTATTTATCCCCATAGAATAATAATTCTCACTAAAAGCACTACCCTCAAGTAAATTACGACCATAAGCACTCTCACCCTCAACAACCTCATCAAAAGTAAGATTAATATTCTCTACATCAAACTTCCAATTAGGATGCCTTGCATGAATCTCAGCTAAATAAGGCAAATAACTATCAGGAAAGCCACTACTTCTTAAAGAATTATAATAATCATCTAAACTATTACTCTTATAATATTCCAAAGCCTTACTAGAAAGCTTAGTAGTATTAACATAATAACTACATACATAACCACTATTACCACTACTATCAGTAATATTATAATAATATGGACATACCCCACTAGACTCAACATCAGAATTAATAGTTACAACCTCTCCACAACTAACACTCTTGCCAGTCTTACTACCACCAGGAGTACTTCTAAGAGATAAATTACCAGTATCCTCAAAACAACTAATAACACCATCTCCATTAGGTTTAGTATCATAATTATCCCTCTTATAAATATTATCTCCACTACCCTTACCAATATTCTCTACAGGTGTAGAACTATTAACATCACCAATATATTTACCACATGCATATCCAGTAGTACTATTATGTTTAACCTTATACCAATTATCACACTTAGTATTACTAGCAACATTCTTCTCTATAATTTCCATCTCTTCATTACAACTAAGCTTATCAAGCTTACTACTCTTATTAACATCACTCCATATATTTAAAGGATCATTATTCTCAATACACAAAGCCTTACCCTTCTCATAAGTACTAACATTATTAAGCTTAATATACTCCCCACAAGCATATCCAGTAACAATACCATACCTAACCTTATACCAAGTATTGCAATTACTAGTAGAACCACCATTAACATCAAGAACTTCTACTTCACCATTACAAGGAATAGTACCACTTACAGTACTACCACCAGCAGTATTTCTAATATTAATAGGATCATTATTATCAGGACAATAAGCCACCCCATTAGCGGCATACCCAACATTTATAAACAAAATAAATAATACAAATGTAAAAATTATTCTTTTCATATCTTATACCTCATAATGATTATAACATTATCTTACATTTTTTTCTACCCAATTACAAAAATTAACAAAATAAATACACAATAAATGTAAAAAGAAATAATCAATAATTACAAATTTATCAGTTTTTATTTTAATATTTATATTAACTAGCCTTTTATCTTAAAAGGATTATCTATAGTACCAAGAGTATTATCTACTATAGAGATATTAGAATCTAGATAAAGAACTGGAGCGACCCCACGCGCATCGCAGGAGTTGTACCAGTAGTGGATGCCGACGCTGCCCGACTCGTGCACACCCCACACCGTAGACTCATCCACAGAATACGGCGTTAATAACCATCCCCAACTACTTGTACCTAATATAGGATACATCCAGTTATTCATCCAGTATTTAGCTGCACCTGTACATGCACTATCATCATATTCACGTAAGGTCATACTACAAGAGTTAAAGTCTGCTGCATATCCATAATCAGAAGGATACGAAAGTGCTATAGTTTGATTTACATTTGTCCACGTATCATTTCTTGTTATGCCATCACTAGGACTAGATATCAAAGTGTTTCCTCTCTCATATCCATACATAGCATTTGAATATATTTCTTGGTCATCATCCCATCCCCCTGTATTCCATGTTACTCCTTTAGCTATCATATTCCTTGTGGTATCGTTTTTTAATCCAGTACTAGTAAAATCACATGATTTCGTTGCATTAGATTTTCCACTATAACAGGTACCAGAACCACTGTTATAATAGAGGCTTCCACCTACGCTTTCACTCTCATAGCCTGGATTAAGTAGTTTCATAAGATCTGCCTGACTCCATTCATTTACTCCATATCCTAAGTTTACCACTGATGCTGAACTATCCCAAGAATATGTTCCTATTATACTATTTCTCATTATTTTAACCTTTCCGTCGAATACTCCTATTATTCTCCATAGTTCACAAGTATCTGATGTTTGATTAGAATAATCAGAGCAATTAAAATATATATAATTATTAGGACTTGCTCCATAATATCTTATATTACCTCCATCAAGTGATGTTGTTGTTCCACCTAATCTATCATTCATAAGAGACTCTTCTGTAGCATA
>CAVCHK010000121.1:0-5354 GCA_963601985.1 Paludibacteraceae bacterium | reverse complement strand
ACCACAAGAGGAATGATAGCTAAAGGAGTAACATGGAATACAGGGGGATGGAATAGCTCAAGTGTATATTCAAATGCTATGTATGGATATGAAAGAGGAAGCGCAGTAGGTTCAAGCACAAATGATGGAATAACAAGAAATCCAACTTGGACAAGTACAAATCAAACAATAGCACTTCCGTATCCTTCTGATTATGGATATGCAGTAGATTTTAATTCTTGCAGTAATATTTTGTTTAATTATTATGATAGTACATGTACAAGTAATAACTGGATGAAGTTTATATTAGGTACAAGTAGATGTGGATGGTTATTAACGCCGTCGTCTGGGGATGCGTCTCGTGTGTGGGCTGTGAACTCTTCGTGCTACGTCCACAGCAGCTACTCCTACTATGCGGCTGGGGTCGCCCCAGTCCTTTATCTATCATCTGATATTGTCATAGAATCAGGTGATGGCTTAAGTACTCTTCCATATACATTATCAGTAAATTAAAACAAATAAAACACATCATATATGATGTGTTTTAACCTATCCTAAAGAAACATCTAATATCATCATAATAGAAAATCCAATTATAGAAAATAAAGCCATTAAATCTTTTTTCTTATTAGTCTGAGACTCAGGTATTAATTCCTCTATTACTACATATATCATACATCCAGCAGCAAATGCTAAAAGAAAAGGTAATAAATATCTAATCTTAAGAACCAATAAAGCTCCAATAACTCCTGATATAGGTTCTACAGTAGCACTTAATTGACCAAAAAAGAAAGCCCTCTTTCTACTCATACCTTCTCGCCTTAAAGGTAGTGCTACAGCACTACCT
This sequence comes from Paludibacteraceae bacterium, assembly GCA_963601985.1. Classification (GTDB taxonomy): domain Bacteria; phylum Bacillota_I; class Bacilli_A; order RF39; family UBA660; genus CAG-302. The sequence continues at coordinate 4,528 of CAVCHK010000121.1, read as the reverse complement.
TCAGGAAAATTCTGAAGTCCAATACCAATAGCAATTACTATTGCAGACATAACCGAAGCCCCTTCAAGTCCATAAAAAGTAGAGCCAAAAGCAACACCAACCGCTAATCCTTCAGGTATATTATGAAGTGTTATAGAAAAGATAAGCATTAAACATCTTTTAAAACTCTTCCTATCCTTATCTTCTTTTTTATTTCTAACAATCTTCTTATCCAAATAATTAAATACCTTATCCCCAATAAATAAAAAAAGTCCTCCAAAGAAAAAACCAACAAAAGTAATAATATGACTCTTCATACCAAGACTATCCGCCATCTCAATAGAGGGCCCTAGAAGCGAAAAGAAAGAAGCCGCTATCATAACTCCTGCAGAAAACCCTAGCATAGCATCCATAACACTCTTTTTAACATTTTTAAAAAAGAAAACCAATGAAGCTCCAAATACTGTTATACTATAAGTAAATAAAGTAGCCAAAAAAGCAAGAAGTACGGGATTCATTTCCTCTAAACTATCTATCATTATATCAACCTCACTATTAGATTATGTAATAAATAGTAGTATGTATAGGCATATATCTATAATATAAAAGAAGAACTACTTATATAAGTAGTTCTTTTATATAAACAGTAGTTATTTATAACTACTGTACTACTATTATATACAATATATTATCCTTTATACCTCTTTTTAATAAAAATACCAATAAAAATAAACAAATATATAAAAGAAGGAATAATAAGAATATAAGGATATATATTACTCAAATAATTATTAAAAATAGTATTACTCTTAAATACAAAAGTAGCAAGAAAAATAACAATAATAGTAGTAATAAAAGACATAAATAAATTATTATCACTTTTTATACTACTCTTAATATAATATATAACCATAGAAACAGAAACAAAAGAACTTAATATAAACTGAACAGATAAAAAATTTTCAATTCTATCAATAAAACCAAATATACTTATCTTTTTAAGAGTAATATAAAAAGGATACTGATATATATCAATTAAATACTTACCCAAAACACCAGAAGATACAAAAATAACCAAACAAGTCATAATAGAAACAATTAAATAAGTAATAATCAAATACCTATTAGAATTATTACTATTCTCTATACTACCCTTAGGAATAACCAAAATACAATTCATAGGACTACAAAAAAGCAAAGTATATATAAAAGAAGAAATAAAAGGACTTTTAATACCAAATTCCAATATAGGTTTAATATTATCAATATTAATATCACTTTTCAAAAGCATAATACCCAAAACAAATAAAATAACAATAATAACAACATAAATAAAACTAATCTTAGATATAGTATAAATACCCTTATTAATAGCATATAAACAAACACTACCCAAAGTTATAGTTACAACAATTAAAGGAGTATTAGTTAAATACTGTGATATTATAAAATTACTAATATTAAATAAAAGCGTAACAGCAATAACCAAATAACAAAAAACAAGCAAATAATTAATAATATTCCCAACAACTTTACCAAATAAAACCTTAGTTTTAATATATATAGGATTATCAATATCATAGTTAAATATATATATTAAAATAAGTATTGAAATAAAACCAAACAAGCTACCAATAATACCACTAATAAAACTATCAATATTAACCCTTTGAATAATAATATAAGGAATAATACCAATACAACCAGAATATAAAAGTAAAAACAAAATACTAGATAACTGTAAATTATTAATTCTCTCTTTCATATTTAACTCCTCCTAAAGTATTACCCTTCTCATATAACCTAATCTTAGAAGTAATATCAACCTTAATATTAGGAAATATACTCCCATACCAATCACTGCAATACTCTTTAAAATACTTATGATTACTAAGATAATAAAGCCTTCTAAAACCAAAAATATCTGTATTATATTTATCTCTTATATTATAAAAAGTATTAGTAATATCTTCTTCTAACATCCTATTAAAATAATTATTAATAATATTAGCCTCTTTCGTACTCTTAATATTAGTATTAGCCTGTACTTCCTTAACTTTAGAATAACCAGATATATCAATTTTAACAACATTATTCAAAATATCTACACTCTTCTTAACCCTAATTCTATTAGGCTCAAACACAATATAACCATCCTTATAAGGATACTTCAAAATAGTTGTTTGAGCCTTACCATTAATAATATTAGCCATCTTAGCTTCTTCCATATCAAGATATCCCAAAATTTTATTATCTTTAATAACTGAAGTAGTATCAATCAAAACCCTAGCCTTAGGCTTAGTAGTAGTTAAATTATCCTCTTCATCCCCAACATCACTATCACCATAAAGAGTCATTGAAGGAAGAGTAACTTCTAAATTAGGATCTAAGTACATATTAAGAAGATCATTTAAAGTAACCTCATAACCAATACCCAAAACCTTACTTTGTACTTCTAAAGACTCCAAAATAGAAGAAGAAGAAATATCAGATAAAAGTGTTTGAATAGCTATACCTTCATTACTATTACTACCTCTAGCTATCAAAACATTAATCTCTGTTCTAGTCTCAGGATCCCTAGAAAAATACTCAAGCACTTCATCTAAATGATTATTAACAACCTCTTCACTCAAAACAAGAATCTCAAGCTGTGAAGCATATAGTTGTCTAGGTGATTCTAAAACAACTTCTCTAAAAGCCTCTTGAAGAGAACTACTAGAAGAAGAAAAAATAACAAAAGAACTCTTATTAGCATTAGAAGCATCCTGTTGTTTCAAAGGATTAACAACTTCTGCTAATATATTAAACTCCCCATCTACATAATCAATACTAATAGAAGTAGTAATACCAAGTGTATTAAGTTCTTTATAGTTACACCCACTAAGTATAGGTAAAAGCAAAATCAAATACCTAAATTTCATCATTATCAACCTCCCTTATAACATTACTAGTTAAATACTTATCCCTTTTATTTCTTTTAACAAGAGGAAATTTGATAAAACTATTCTTAATCCCCTCACTAATAGGAGTAAAAGGAATCATATAAGAATTACCAAAAGACTTAATACTACAAATATTAGTAGTAAAAATAATAAATACAATAAATATACCAAATACTCCAATAGCACTACCACCAAGCATAAAGAAAAGCCTATACCACTTAATAGCATTAGCAAACTCTACCTCAGTAATAACAAGAGCACTAATAGCGGTAATAGCAACCACTATAATCATAATAGGGGAAACAATACCAGCATTAACAGCGGCCTCACCCAAAATAAGAGCCCCAACTATCGATAGAGCAGAACTAGATGTATTAGAAGCCCTATAATCACTCTCTCTTAATATTTCAAAAGATAAAAACATAAGCAAAGCCTCAAAAAAAGCTGGAAAAGGCACAGTACTCCTTTGCGAAGCAAAACTACTAAGAAGTTCAAGAGGTATCATCTCTTGATTAAAAGTAGTAAGAGCAATATATATTCCAGGAGTAAGTAAAGTAATAAAAAAAGCCATATATCTAAGTATTCTCGTTAAAGAATTATTAATAAAATTAGAATCCTTATCATCTTCAGATAGAAAAAAATCATTTAAAAACATAGGCAAAATAATAGCAAAAGGACTATTATCCATAATAATAACCGTTTTACCATTCAAAAGAGCATCACAAACTCTATCAGGCCTTTCAGTGGTACCACATACAGGAAATAAACACTTCCATTCCTTCTCAATAAGATATTTCAAACTACCCAAATCAATAACCCTATCAATTTTAATACTATTAAGTCTATTAATAATATTCTTACATATAGTATCATTACCAATACCCTCTATAAACAAAATACTAATCTTATTCTTAGAATACTCCCCAAGAGTCATATCATAATTCCAAAGCTTATTAGACTTAATTCTTCTTTTAATAAGCCCCATATTAATCTCAATATTCTCCACAAAAGCATCCATAGATCCCCTAATAGTATTCTCAGTCATAGGCTTATCAATACTTCTAGTAAGATTCTTCTTAACCTCTAAAGCAAGAGAATAATCATTCTCTATAAGTAAAATAGCAAAACCATTATTCAAATAATTACAAATATCCTTATAATTCTTAATATTCTGAATCTTAATACTACTAATATTATTTAGAATAACATCATACAAAAGATCCTTATCATCATATATTCTTTCAATATGATCTAAACTACGATATATAAAATTACTCATTTTCTCCTGATCAGTTAAAACCTCATTATATATAATATCAATCCTATTCCCACTAATATATTTCTCTCTATATATAACATAAGAACTATTATTAGTATCACTCTTTAATTTTTCAATAATCTTATTATTCATAATACACCTCTATTATTATTATGGAATAAAATATCAATTAATATAATAATAAATATAAATTTTACTAATTAATCCTAAGTAAATTCCCCCATATCAATTGACAAAAAAACCAAAAAAAACTATAATTATAATAGAGGTGGTTTGTGTGAACTATACAAATAGAGAAGTAATCAGAAGATTAAAACAATATGATATG
>CAVCHK010000120.1:0-3577 GCA_963601985.1 Paludibacteraceae bacterium | reverse complement strand
AAATATCCCCATCAAATATAAATAGACAAATAATAGCAAATAGTAATAATATTGGTAATTATAAAGTAAATGAATATAAAAAAAGAATTAAAGATATTAATAAAGATATAAAAGTTAAAATAATAAAAAATAAAATAAATAAAAATAATATAAATATATTATTTGAAGATAATTATGATTACATTATAGATGCTTGTGATACTATTATAGTAAAAAAATTACTAATAAAATTATGTAAAGAAAAAAATATAAATCTCATAACAGTATGTGGTATGGGTAAAAAATTAGATATAACTAAAATAAAGATAAGTGATATTAAAGATACAAGCTATGATCCAATAGCTAAAGCATTAAGAAAATATGTAAAAGATGAAAAAATAAAAGGTAAAGTTATGTGTGTATCATCTATCGAAAAACCAAATAATACAAATAAAGAAGTAATAGCCTCAATGATGCCTACTCCTTCAGTAGCGGGTATATATGCCGCTAATTATATATTACAAGATATAATAAATAAAGGAATACAATAGCTGTATTCCTTTTACATTTTACTTAATCTATCCATAATATCTTTAAGTACCTTTTCATTCTTATTATCCTTAGGATAATAATACTTCTTATCAATAAGACTATCAGGTAAATATTGCTGTTTTACATAATCATTCTTATAATCATGAGGATATTTATACTCACTAGAAGGATTTTTCAAATGATTAGGTACATCAGATATATTACCACTTCTAATATCACTCAAAGCAAGATCAATAGCCACTTCAGCAGAATTACTCTTAGGAGATAAAGCAAGTTCAATAACAATCGCCGCTAAAGGTATTCTAGCCTCAGGAAGGCCAAGCCTTAAAGCACAGTTAATCGCAGCATCTACTTTAGGACACATGCTAGGATTAGCAAGACCAATATCTTCATATACAATAACAGATAATCTACGAGTAATAATATCTAAATCATCACTCTCAATAAGTCTAGCTAAATAATGAAGAGAAGCATTAACATCACTACCCCTGATAGATTTTTGAAAAGCAGAAATAACATTATAATATCCATCACCATTTTTATCACTATAACTATTTGCTTTATTCCTAATCTTCTTAACTATAGAAGTAGTAATATGCCCATCATTAGTACTATAATAAGAAACTTCAAGTAAATTATAAGCAAATCTAAGATCACTAGAAGATAAACTAGCAATATATTCTTTAGCATCATCATCTACTGTCATACCCTTTAAATAATTAGAAGAAATAGCCCTATCAATACCCTTAATAATATCATTAGTAGTTAAATCCTTAAGTTCAAATAACTGACATCTACTCCTAATAGCAGGATTAATAGCATGATAAGGATTAGCGGTAGTCATACCAATCAAAATAATAATACCACTCTCTAAATAAGGAAGTAATATATCCTGTTTATCCTTATTAAGCCTATGAATTTCATCCACTATTAAAACCATACTACCATATAATTTAGCTTCTTCTATAACTATATCAAAATCTTTCTTATTATTAACTACAGCATTAAGACATCTATATCTAATACCAACCTCATTACTAATAGCGGTAGCAATACTAGTTTTACCAATGCCAGGATGACCATATAAAATCATAGAAAATAACTTCTTATTCTTAACTAAATTATATATAACATTATCTTTAGAAACTAAATGATCCTGACCTATAATATCTTCTAAAGATTTAGGTCTAAGTTTTACCGCTAATAAATCTTCCATCTTACCACCTAGTTATACATCTTATACTTACTAGTCAAACTAAGTACTCTACATTTTTCTTTTTCTAAAACATTGCAATCATTATAACCACTAAGAACATTATAAATAATATCACCAATTAAAACAAAATCATCTTCTTTTAAACCCCTAGTAGTCATAGCGGGACTACCAATACGTATACCACTAGCTTTCATAGGACTAAGAGTTTCATTAGGAATAGTATTCTTATTAACAGTAATATGAACACTATCAAGTATCGTCTCAGCCTCTTTACCAGAAATACCAATAGAATTATAAACATCAAGAAGTATTAAATGATTATCCGTACCACCAGATACAACCTTCATACCCTTACTAATTAAATAATCACTTAAAGCATTAATATTTTTTAATACTTGCTTTTGATAATCAACAAAACTAGGTTGTAAAGCCTCATAAAAACACTGTGCTTTAGCGGCAATAACATGCATAAGAGGACCACCTTGAATACCTGGAAAAACAGTTTTATTAATCTTTTTAATAATATCTTCATTATTAGTAAGAATAATACCACCTCTAGGTCCTCTTAATGTCTTATGTGTAGTAGAAGTAACAACATCAGCATAAATAAGTGGATTCATATGTAATTTAGCCGCTACTAAACCAGCAATATGAGCCATATCTACAAATAAATAAGCATGAATTTCATCAGCAATCTCTCTAAACTTCTTAAAATCAATACTTCTAGAATAAGCACTAGCACCCGCTATTATCATCTTAGGTTTTTCCCTTAAAGCAATCTCTCTAATATTATCATAGTCTAAATAACCACTTTTAGGATCAACCTTATAATCAACTATTTCATAATCAATACCACTAAAATTAAGACTATGACCATGAGTAAGATGACCACCATCAGAAAGATTCATACCCATAACCTTATCTCCCTTATTAAGAAGAGCTCTATATACAGCCATATTAGCGGAACTACCACTATGAGGCTGTACATTAGCATACTTACAATCAAATAATTTACAAACATAAGAAATAGCAATCTCTTCTATAGTATCAACATTCTCACAACCACCATAATATCTCTTACTAGGATAACCCTCAGCATACTTATTAGTAAAAATACTACCTTGTAACTCTAATATATCTTTAGATACATAATTCTCACTAGCAATAAGTTCTATATTATCATTTTGTCTTTTTTCTTCTTTTAATAAAGCTTCTTTAATTAATTTATCCATTTACATCAACTCTCTTTCTTTATTTATTATAACTTATTTATATACCAAAGTAAATATAAAATACACCCATAACATTTACAATGGTACTAAAAGTATGATATTATAAATATATAAGAAAGGAAGATATATATGTTAATAAAACTATTACTTCTACCATTTACACTAATTAAATTAGCAATTAGAATAACATTCTGGCCTTTAATGTTTTTTCTTAATTTAATTAATAGCACTAGTGATAAATAATTTGACAAAATAAATAAAATATTATCATATATAATAAGATATGAGTAATAACCCAAAAAATAATTTAATTATTCATGGTCGTGTGTGCCTTGAACGGAGTGAAAGGAATGGAGCTTAAAATGAATATAATATATAAAATATTAGTTTTCTTAGGAATAATAAAAGAAACAAAACCAAAATTAAAAAAAGAAGAAACTATATACGTATTAAAACCATTAATGACTACTTATGAGTATAAATTTTATCAAATATTAAAGTCGTTAGAAGACGAATATATAATAGTACTACAATTAAATCTCGCTTCAATAGTTAAAAAGATGAATAATAACAAATACTATAATGAATTATTTAGAAA
>CAVCHK010000119.1:0-7248 GCA_963601985.1 Paludibacteraceae bacterium | reverse complement strand
TCCTCTTACCATTAATATTAAGATCAAATAAATCTATAATCATATAATTTCACCTGCCTACTAATTATATAATATTTTCAAAAAAATATCAACCATTTCCTACACTTTTCTACTAATAACAATATTATCTAAACTAATAGGATATATAAAATTAAAATGCCTAAATATTCCTGAAGATAAAGATAACTTAGTAATACCACCATTTATAATCAAATGAATATCATTAATATCAATAGTGCCTCTAGTATTATTAAAAAACAATTTCCCATAAGGAGATATAATTCCCCTATTATTTCTAATAATCTTATCACATAAATAAGGAATCATCCCATTATGCATATGCCCGCAAAATATAAAATTAAAACCTTTAAGTTCACTTAAAATATCACTATCAGTCATATATATAGGAGAATGACATATAACAATCTTAACTTTATCATTATTCATATTACCAAATAACTTCTTATCCATTTTAATTTTATTAAGTAATATATCCTTAGATTCACTCTTATAATCTTTATAATAATAATCATAACTAGCCTCTAACATATATATAATAATATTATCATCTTCATAATAACAATTATATCTAGATACAAACACATTATCTATCATAGATAACTCCCGCCAAAACTCATCATTATCATCAAATATATTATTACCATGACTTCTATCAGCAATATCATGATTACCCAAAGTAATAAATATCTTGCACTTCTTACTAATATCCCTAATAAAAGAAGTAATCACCCATCTTCTATCCTTATTAGTATATAGAAAATCCGTACTATCAATCAAATCTCCCGCTATACAAAGATAATCCATATCATTCATCTTACTACTAATCAAATCAAGCCTCTTATCATTAAACCCATCAGAATAATGCAAATCCCCAAACATCATAATATTAATATTCTTATTACCAATATTATAATAATGCTTCTTAATTTCAATCATATTTCACCTCTAAAATAAAGGATAGTAACTACTCATCACTATTACTATCCTTCTTTAGGAGTACTTCTCTAGGTTTAGAACCATTCTGTGGTCCAATAATACCCCTCTCTTCAAGCAAATCAATAATTCTTGCAGCCCTATTATAACCAATACGATATTTCCTTTGAATTAAAGATGCCGATATCTTACCAAACTCAGTAGCAAAATCAACAATATCATTATATAAAGGATCATCATATTCCTCTTTAGATTCATAACCATCATCATATTTCCCACTATCACCACTTACTTCACTCATATCCTCAGTAATAGAATGATCATAATTAGCCTTTTGCTGAGAAATAGTAAAATCAACAATTTTTTGAAGTTCCTCATCACTAACATATGCCCCCTGTATTCTAATAGGAACATTCTCTCCCATAGGTTTAAAAAGCATATCACCCTTACCAAGTAACTTCTCAGCTCCCGTTTGATCAAGTATTGTTCTAGAATCAATAGAAGAAGAAACAGCAAAAGAAATACGTGACGGAATATTAGCCTTAACAACCCCAGTAATAACATCAGTAGAAGGTCTCTGAGTAGCCACAATCAAATGAATACCAGCCGCTCTAGCCATTTGTGTAATACGCATAATAGAATCCTCTACGTCTTTAGCAGCAACAAGCATAAGATCAGCAAGCTCATCAATTATAAATACAATATAAGGCATCTTAACATAATCAGTATTAACCTCACACATCTTATTATAAGAACTAATATTCTTACATTTAGTATCCTCAAATATCTGATATCTCTTCTCCATCTCTCTAACAATATTCTTAAGAGCAATAGAAGCCTTTTTAGGATCAGTAACAACAGGAGTAAGCAAATGAGGTACACCATTATACATAGAAAGTTCTACCTTCTTAGGATCAACCATAACAAGCTTGACCTCATCAGGTCTAGTTCTCATCAAAATAGAAGCAATAATACAATTAATACAAACACTCTTACCACTACCAGTAGCACCAGCTATTAAAAGATGAGGTGTAGCATTAATCTCAGCCCACTTAACACTACCCATAATATCCTTACCAAGACCAACAGCAAGAATACTCTTCTCATTAGGAGAAGGAAGCTTAGATAAAATTTCTCTAAAAGAAACAGCCGAATTAACCTTATTAGGAAGTTCAATACCAATAGTACTCTTACCAGGTATAGGAGCCTGTATTCTAACGTCTTTAGCGGCTAAATTAAGAGCAATCTCTTTCTGAATTGATAAAAGCTTATTAACCTTAGTACCAGCCTTAAGTTCAAGTTCATACTGAGTAACAGAAGGACCAATATGACACTCCTTAATCTTACCAGGAATATCAAAATCCCCAAGTACCCTCTCTAAAGTAGCAATATTCATCTTAACAGATTCAACATTCTCCTTATCATTATTACCCTTACTAGCCTTAAGCAAACTAATAGGAGGAAGTTTATAATTAAGATTAATACAAGGCTTCTCAACTTCCTCAACTTTAGGAGTATTAACTTCACTAGAAGAAGTCTTAATAGGAACATCACTATCAACAACTTCCTTCTCACTAACCCTATCTATCTCTTTAGTACTAGAAATATGTATTCTCTCATCATCCTCTTCATCACTTTTAGATGTACTCACATCCCTCTTTTCCCTACGAGGAAGTTTAACCTTCTTAAACAAATCAAGAATACTAGTATTAAATAATAAAATAACACCAATAACAATCAAAGTAATAACAACAATCTTAGTACCATTCCTAAACAAACTATAAAATAAATAAGTAAAAATAGCCCCTATCATACCACCACCACTATTAGAAATAGCACTACTACTCTTAAAAGCAACAAGTAAATTATTAAAAGTCTCAGTAATAATCTTACTGCCCTCTTGTTCATTAAGAATAATATATTTCATATGTAGTAATATCAAGAAAGAAAGAACAATAATATAAAACCCAATCCATCTTAAACTACCAAAATCAGGCATCTTTCTCTTTAATATCAAATACCCACCAAGTATTAATACACCTACTAACAAAAATATATAAATATTACCAACTAAAAAAACACTAAAAGACCTAATAAAAACTCCCGCAGGCCCATATGCCCCAATTCCAATAATAGAAGCAAGTATAAGTATAATACCAATAACTTCATTACTATATTCAAATTTCTTCTTTTCTTCTTTTTTACTTTTTTTCTTAGCCATTTTATCAAATCCTTCTATATATAAATTATAACATTACTAAAATTAAAAGTAAATAATTTTACAATTATTTTACTATCATATATTTTACTTCTTTCATTATTTTCTAGGTGCATTTCTAGGTGCTTCTAGGTGCATTTCTAAGTGCACCTAGAAAATAGTATATATAACTCATTTATACTTACCATAATTACTCATACTATTAAAATAACTCCTAAAAGAAATACAACCACTATCAAATAAATATTTACTCCTCTTAATCCCCTTAACCATTCTTCTCCTATTACTACTCTTTCTCTTAATAATAGTCTTATTATCCCTCACACAGAAAATATAACCCAAATACTCAAAACCATGATAACTATCCACTATCATAGTCTTATTACTATTAATATTAAGTTTATATACATCTTTTAAAATAAAAACAACCTTATCAAGAACCATCTTTAAATACTCTCTATCACTACTAAAAATAACAAAATATCGAGTAAATATACTTATCACTAAATATACTCCTCTCAGAACCGTACGTGCGTCTTTCTCGCATACGGCTCTTCATAATATAGAAATTATTCATCAAATTACTAATTATTATATATACTTACACATATATTGGCCTTTGGTATATTATACTTTTTCGTCATTTCTAGAAACTCTTCCCAAGTATAACTTTTCCTTTGACTTCTTCTGTTTAACCATTTAAATAAAATTTTATACATCAGCCACTGATATTTTTGTATCATATGATAGTTATCTGTAATTCCAAAATAATTATAATGTCCTATTAATTTCTTTTTAAAAATTATCATAATTTCATCTAGTTTAAGATTTCTATTTTCCCTGCACCAAACATTAAATTCCGATAAATCCTTTCTGAACTTTTTACTAGAAGTTTTCCTTTTAACTCTAAAATTACCATTTTTACCAATACTACAATAATGAGTAAAACCTAAAAAGTCAAACGTTTTAGGTTTACCATTTTTACAATTTGCTATCGCAAATCTACCAAACGCTATCATTCTTGTATTATCTTCAGCAAGTTCAAGTCCTTCCCTTTTAAGTCTATTTGGAAGTAATTCTTTATAAAATCTTTCAGCCTCATTCTTATTTTGAAAACAACATATAAAGTCATCAGCATAATTTATTATACTTGCAAAACCTTTAGTTTCTTTCTTAATAGTATTTTCAAACCATATTATTAATAAATAATACATATAAACATTTACAAGCACTGGACTTAAGATTGACCCTTTAGCAGCTTCATATTCTCCTAGCGGGAATTTACCTTTTTCTAATATACCCGCTTTCAAAAACTTCCTTACTAACTTTATTATATTAGGATCTTTTATGTGTATTTTTAAACAATCTATTAGTTTGTCATGACTTATATTATCAAAATACCCTTTTATATCTGCCTCAACTACATAGTTAGTAAAATGTCTTTCTATATCAATAGTTATTTGTTTTAATGCATCATGACAGCTCCGATTAGGTCTAAATCCAAACATATTGTTAGTAAACTTTGGTTCATAAATTGCCTCAATTAATTTCTTTAAAGCGAGTTGTACTATATTATCTTCAAAGTTTGCTATTACAAGTCCTCTTATTTTTCCATTTAATTTTAAAATATTTACTTTTCCTTCAAGACTCGGCTTATAACTTTTATTCTTTAATTTATTTAATAGAACTTCTAAATTTTCTTCTTTATTCATAAGATATTCATCTCTTATCATTTTATCTATTCCTATTATTTTATTTCCATCTAATTCATTAAAACATTCTTCTAAAAGTTCTTTATTGATTAAATGATATATACTTGTAAATACCTCATTTGGTTTTTCTTTAGCAATTTGATTTATTTTTGTTATTTTCATCGTCATTATTTCCTCACTCCTTGTATAGTAATAACGTTTCTTTTAACAAAATCTATATTATGTGAACCCCTTCCCTACACTATATTTATTAATATAGTATCATTGGTACTATGAGTTCATCTGACTACCTATATTTCATTTGACATCTTTATTTTATTCATTTGTCATACTCTTTCAGAGAAAATATAGGTCCTCACTGTTCACCGAATAAACATTGTGTATCATGATTAGGTCTTTCAGATTCCGCAAGTGTTTGATAATACTTCCCATTTCATATTATCAAATATTGTATTCCGCTTGGACGAAAGCGTCTACCAACTTGATTTACGATATTTTTCGAAACTCAATACTAACCCTAATACCTAACTGTCTACGCTTAACTTTATTTGTTACCAACTAAAGCCCAAGACTCGCTACTAGATGTGGCGGGTACCACTTTCTAGGTAAGATTTCCACTCACTAATTTATTCGACCTACACAGTCGCACCATCCATATATCTAACATAGTACTTAAGTTTAAAAGAATTAACAATATAATGATCTAATTTATATAAATAAAATATAGATAAAAACTGACTAGTCATATTCCCAATAGGAAGACCCTTATTAAAATCATACAAAGGAATCTTCTCTATCTCACTTCTTCTATTAATATCACGATTAATCAAATATTCCCTAATACTATTAATTCTCTCATTAACATAACTACTATTAGTACTATCAATAATAGAGCAAATAATATCATACTCATAACTATCAAGTTTATCCTTAAGCATCCCCTTAAGAATATCATGATCAATACAATAAAAATACTTACTAATATCAATCTTAAGAATATAAAACTTACCATACTTCTTATTAAGTTCAATATACCGCTTAACCAAATTAATAGCATAATCATACCCCATACCACTTCTAGTGGCACAATTCCTAATATCCAAGTATTTCTCAAGTTTAGGAATAAGCATATACCTAGCAACATAATGATTAATAACCTTATCCCTAATACTAAGACTCATAACAACCCTATACTTAGGACTACTAATAAAAAAAATATTATACCTTAAAGCCTTATAATCACCGCTCTCTATAATACCCTTAATATCATATATATTTTCCATCTTAAATCTATCAAAATAAAAAATCTTCCTCTTATTCTTAGTATTAACACTCACTTCCCTCTCATAAATATATAACAAATCCCTAACATCTACTATCATTCTTAATCCACCCATACATCATTTTAGTAATCCTATTAAGTTTCAAACTAAACCTTTCACATACCTTAGAATTAATATACCTATTCTTTAAACATCTCTCTAAATAAAAATCAACCATATTAATATTACTTAATATATCCTTATAATACTCTTTCTTATTATCACTATTATAATTACACCTATATACCAAAAACAAAATATCATAACTAGTATTATAAAGCCTATCCCTAATAACCCTATCCTTATTAGGAATATTAATAACTATCTCATCCAAAGAAAAAATAAATTCCTTCATATACTTAACAATAAAAAAATCATTCATTAATCTCACTCTCAATCATATCAAGTAAAGAAACAATTCTCTCCTCATCCATACCATTTAACTTTCTAATAATACTATTAACCCTATAATCAATATTTATCTTCTTCTTACCCTTATCCAAATAATAACCATACTTATTAACCTTACCAAATAACTTCTTATTCTCTTCCATATCATTCTTAATAATATAATTAATACTATGACTATCAAGTAAATTACTAACCTTACCAATAACACTAACAGGAAAACCAACCCTATTATTAGTTATTTTATAATTACACAAATAACTAATAATAATAGCATCATTATCAAAACAAGTATAAAATCCCCCAATCTTTCTAAGAACAACAATACTACCCATTAATAAATCTTCCTTTCACTTCATATAAAATTTTTTTAATATAAGATAAATACAAATACTTATAATAATTATTAATCTTAAACTTCCCAATTCCCAATATCTCTAAATCATCTATAACAACAAAATTAACACTAAATTTCTTAAGTAAATAAATCTTATTACGATCCTTAGGATTAATATAATCAAGTATCATCTTATCCTTATCAAAAGAATAATACTTACCCTTCTTAGCAATAAGAATAACATAATCCTTATAAATACTCTTAGCAAACAAATACCTATTATACATACCACTACTC
>CAVCHK010000118.1:0-3248 GCA_963601985.1 Paludibacteraceae bacterium | reverse complement strand
TATTATAATAATTATATCAAAAAAACATTGCGAAGAAAAGTTTTAAAAAGTTTACTCTTTTTTGCTGATAATATCAAAAACTATTGAATATTAACAAATAAAATGCTATAATTATATCAGTAATTGCCCTGTAGCCAAGCGGTAAGGCACTAGACTCTGACTCTAGCACGCGTTAGTTCGAATCTAACCAGGGCAACCAATAAAGAAAACAGCCCTTAACAAAAGGGCTTTATTTTGAATATAGTTACTATTTGCAGCATCTTTGGCATCCACAGGAACCATTATTCCAAAAAAGAATAAAGAATATTATCAAAATAACAATAATTATCCAAAAGCCATTAGCGCCATAACTATATCCATAAGAAGGGTATCCATAACCATACATACCAATCAATTCTCCTTTCAATATATTATATTTAACTATAATAATAATGAATATAGTGGATACCTAATAAAACAAAAAATGAGGTGAAAAAATGACAAACAAAGATTTAGCAGATTTAATATTTCCAAATGTTACTAAAACCGTAGAAGACTACGAAAAAATATATCCAGAAAGAAACCTAAAAGAAGGTGCCGCAGTAACAAGATTTGCCCCAAGTCCAACCGGCTATATGCACATAGGCAATTTAATGAGTACCACCATATGTTATGCACTTGCTAAAAATACTAATGGAGTATTTATCTTAAGAAATGAAGATACCGATAAAAAAAGAGAAATACCTGACGCAGTAGATAAAATCAGAGAAACACTATCCGAATACAATATGCTTCCTGATGAATATGAATACAACTCATTAATCGTAGGCAATTATGGTCCTTATGTTCAAAGCGAAAGAAAAGAAATATATCATGCATTTATCAAAAGATTAATTGAAATAGGAAGAGCATATCCCTGTTTTTGTACTAAAGATACCTTAGAAGACTTAAGAAAAAATCAAGAAGAAAAAAAGATGAGAACTGGCTACTATGGAAGATTTGCCAAATGCCGAAATATTAGCATTGATGAAGCAATAGAAAGAATCAAAAATAAAGAAGACTATGTTATCAGATTTAAGTCTATGGGAAACCCTGATAAGAAGTTTGTTTTTGACGATCAAGTAAAAGGAAAAATAGAATTTCCCGAAAACGATCAAGATGCCGTTATTATGAAAAGCGATAATCTCCTTCCAACATATCATTTTGCCCATCTAGTAGATGACCATTTAATGCACACTACCCATGTTGTTAGAGGAGAAGAATGGCTCTCTTCAGTACCCCTTCATGTTGAATTATTTAAAGCATTTAATTATAAATTACCAAAATACATTCATATTCCCCTTATTATGAAACAAGATGGAGATATAAAAAGAAAAATCAGTAAGAGAAAAGATCCCGAAGCAAGTATGAGTTATTATAAAGAAAAAGGTTATCCCCCTTTAGCAGTTATAGAATCAATAATGACTATAGCTAATTCCAATTATGAAGAATGGAGAAAAACTAATCAAGATAAAAGTTACTTAGAATTCAAGTTTTCTCCTAAGAAGATGTCTTCTTCAGGAGCCTTATTCGACTTAGAAAAATTAAGTAATATATCTAAAAATTATATCAGTAGGCTTTCCAAAGACGAAGTATATACAAATTTAGTTAATTGGTGTAAAGATTATGATAAAGACTTTTATAAAATAATAACAAAATACGAAGAATATACCAAAAATATCTTAAACATAGAAAGAAATCAAAAAAAACCAAGAAAAGATTATGCTAGTTACTCAGAAATAAAAAACCAAATATTCTATATGTATGACGAATTATATACACCTAACGAATACGAATGGGGTAAAATAAATAACAAAGAAGAAATTACTAATATATTAAATACATATATGGATAATTATTTTGATATTTCAGATAAAGAAGTATGGTTTAATAAAATAAAAGAACTAACAGATAAGCTTGGCTATTGTAGTAATATGAAAGAATACAAAGAATATCCTGATAATTACAAAGGTTCCGTAGCGGATATCTCTACTGTACTAAGAGTAGCACTTACTAGCAGAAGCACAACTCCCGACCTATACGAAATAATGAGATTATTAGGTAAAGATAGAATTATAAATAGAATTAAAAATATTAAAGAAGAACTATAGCAGTTCTTTTTCTTTTATCTTAAGAAGCATAAGTAATCTCAAAGTTTAACAAAACTCAAAATCTCTCATATAAAAAAATAATATTTTAATATATTTGTGTTATAATTATATATAGATAGAAAGGATTGATATAATGGAAAAACCAAAAGTATATTTTACCAAAGAAATAAGTAGTGAATCATTAGTAAAATTATATAAGAAACTAAATATAACTTTACCACCTAAAGTAGCGGTAAAACTACATTCAGGAGAAGAAGGTAATCAAAACTATCTAGGTCCAGAACTAATGAAAGATATAATAGAAGAAACCTCTTCAGTAGTAGTAGAATGCAATACCGCCTATGAAGGAGCAAGAAATACTACCGAAAAACACCAAAAATTAATGAAAGATCACCTATGGAGTAAATATTACAACACAGATATAATGGATAGTGAAGAAGACATAACATTAGACATCCCAAATGGCAAAGTAATCAAAAAAAACTATGTAGGAAGCCATTTAAAAAATTACAATAGTATGCTAGTAATATCCCATTTCAAAGGACATCCAATGGGAGGCTTTGGAGGAGCATTAAAACAATTATCCATAGGAGTATCCTCTAGTAGTGGCAAAGCCTATATCCATACAGCGGGAAAAACAACAGATCCCAAATTACTATGGGATAACCTTCCAAAGCAAGATAAATTTATCGAAGCTATGGCAGATGCTGCATCTTCCGTTCATAATCATTTTAAAGGAAACATAGCATATATAAACATAATGAAAAATATGAGTGTCGATTGTGACTGCTGTGCTAAAGCCGAAGACCCATGTATGCAAGATATTGGCATTCTAGCAAGTACAGATCCAATAGCTATCGATAAAGCATCTCTAGACTTAGTATACAGTTCCTCTGATGAAGGAAAAAAACACCTAATAGAAAGAATAGAATCAAGACATGGAGAGTATATTATAGAAGCCTCTGTACATCTAGGCTTCGGAAGCAAAGAATACGAACTTATCAATATAGATGAAAACTAACAGGGTGTAAAAAAATTTTCGGGGCAAAATAGTAGTTAATGACTAAAATAATCAACTACTATTTTTTCTATTTTGTCCCAATTATCACTTTCGTACAT
>CAVCHK010000117.1:0-18541 GCA_963601985.1 Paludibacteraceae bacterium | reverse complement strand
GTGCATATATAGTAACATTTAATGATAATTTTACCTCTGATGGCATTAGTATACCATCTAATCAAAGACTACCATTAAAAAGAAAAGAAATAGATACTAATAATATAATAATATTAGATGAAGTAAATAATACAATAAAATTTAATAAAATAGGATATTATAAAATTACTTTTACTATCTCAGCATATCCAGAAGTAACATCACTAGACTTTGATCCAGATACAGATATAGTATCAGTAGGATTTAGAGAAACAAATACCGACAACTCATATTTAGGAGTAGGAGAGTGGATATTTAATGGAGAAGCAACAGAGTTAACCTCTCAAGGAATAATATCTGTAATAAATACATTTGATACATATGAACTGGTAAATTTAAGTAAAAAAACAATTTATCTAAATACACCAGATATAAAAAATATAAATACAACTTCATATTTTAGTAATCCTCTAATAACTTTAATTATAGAATACTTAGGAAGAGAGAATAGTTAAATTGAATAAATATAAAGTATGTGTATATGCAATATGTAAGAATGAAGAAAAATTTGTAGATAGATGGTATAATTCTATGAAAGAAGCCGATGCTATTTATGTTTTGGATACATCATCCGAAGATAATACAGTTAAATTACTTGAAGAAAGAGGAGTTATAACTCACAAAGAAGAAATAATACCATTTCGTTTTGATAAAGCAAGAAATAGATCCTTAGAATTAATACCAGACGATTATGATATCTATGTATGTACTGACTTAGATGAAGTATTTGAGAAAGGATGGCGAAAAGAATTAGAAGAATACTGGCAGCCCTTAACAACTAGATGTAGATATAATTATAATTGGAGTTTAGATAAAAATAACACTCCTTTAGTTAATTTTTATACTGATAAAATACACAAAAGAGAAGGTTATAAATGGATATATCCTGTTCATGAAATACTATCTTATGATGGAAAAGAAAATATAATTACAATAGATAATATCGTGCTAAATCACTATCCAGATAAAACAAAATCTAGAAGTAGTTATCTTAATTTACTACAGTTATCAACAGAAGAAAACCCAAATGATGATAGAGGTATGCATTATTTAGGTAGAGAATATATGTATTATCATAAATGGAATGAGTGTATATATACTTTAAAAAAACATCTATTACTACCTAGTGCTACTTGGAAAGATGAAAGAGCGGCTTCAATGAGATTTATTGCCAGATCGTATATAAACTTAAATAAAATTAATGAAGCTATATACTATTATAAAAAAGCTATCTCTGAAGCTCCATATCTAAGAGATGCTTACGTAGAATTAGCAAAGTTAGAATATGACTTAAAAAATTATACTCTTGCTATAGAATACTTAAATAAAGCTCTAAAAATTACTTATCATAGTAAAAGTTATATAAATGAACCATTTAGTTGGGATAGTACTATTTATGATTTGCTATCCATTTGTTTATATAATAAAAAAAGATATAAAGAAGCATTATCATATATAAATAAAGCTATAGAGATAGATAGTGAAAACAAGAGATTACAAAGTAATAAAAAAATTATAGAAACAATGCTATAATCTATCTTTTAATAATTCAATTTATGATGTATAATTATATAGGAGAGTAGTTTATATGAGTAAAAAGAAAATATATTTAGTATTATTAGTCATAGTGGGTATATTAATTATTAATAGTCTTTCTTTTATATCGACAAAAAGTAATGATAATAATAAAGTTAATAATGATATATTATCAATAAATAGTCAAACAGACATAACATATGATGAAGATGAAATTTTTAATAATCCAGATTATAATAATCTAGATATTAAAGGTAAACTACAGTTAATTGCTACTTATGATAAAAGAGTAGAAGAAATAATAGATAATTATGATTTATATCCTGAAAAACTGCTTGAAATGTTGACTAGGAATACAGATATGATAAGTTATATGCAAGATTTTCCTCAAAAACAGGGTAATGTTTTTACAGAGACGGTTGGTAATGTAAAAGAAGGAGAAGCTCCTTTACTTCTTCAGTATGATAAAAGATGGGGCTATGGCATTTATGGAGATAATGTAATAGCTATAAATGGTTGTGGTCCCACCGTTCTTTCAATGGCGGTATCCTCTCTTACTGGGAGAAATGATGTTACACCTTACACAGTAGCAAAATATGCAAGTGATAGTGGCTACTATCAAAGCGAATGGGGGACAAGCTGGAGTATTATGACTGAGGGTATTAAAGAATTTGGTATAGTAGGAACTCCCATTACTCTTACATATGATAATATCTATAATGAACTTACAAGTGGGCATCCTATTGTATGTAGTATGAGACCTGGTGATTTTACTACTGTTGGACATTTTATCTTACTTACTAAAATAGAAGATGGTAAAATTAGGGTAAATGATCCAAATAGTAAAAAGAGAAGTGCTACTCTTTGGGAATATGATGTGATAGCCCCTCAAATAAAAGGACTTTGGTCTTTTAGAAAAATATAAAAGCAAAAGGAAGAGCAATAACTCTTCCTTTTGAATACTTCTAAAAAACTAACTATTACTAGTTAGTTATATATCTTATTTGGAGGACCCAGTCGGATTTGAACCAACGCTCAGGGAGTTGCAGTCCCGTGCCTTACCACTTGGCTATGAGTCCATCAGTGATTAAATTATATCAAAAATAAACTATAATTTCAATATATTTTATGAAAAAAGTAAAAAAGTATTTAAAAAGTAATGAAATATTTATAAAGATATAGTATAATATGTTTATCATTTTTGAAGGGGTGATATATGTGGAAAGATTACAAAAGAAAATAGCATCTTTAGGCTATTGTTCTAGAAGGCATGCTGAAGAACTTATAACTAAAGGCTTAGTGGAAGTAAATGGTGAAGTTATTACTAAACTTGGCACTACTGTAAAGCCTGGTGATATTATTATAGTAGAAGGTAATATTTTAGATAATAATAAATCATATGAATATTATTTACTAAATAAACCAAAAGGGGTTGTTACTACCACTAATGACGATAAAAATAGAACTACTGTAGTGGATCTTATAGATACTACCACAAGAATATATCCAGTAGGAAGATTAGATTATGATACCACAGGAATACTACTATTAACTAATGATGGAGAACTCGCTAATTTACTTATGAGACCAGATTCTTTAGTAGATAAAAAATATATTGTTAAAGTAAAAGGAGAAGTTCATATCTCAGATGTACAAAAATTAAGAAATGGTATCTATATAGATGGAATTAAAACAAAGAAAGCAAAAGTAAAACTAAAAAGTGTAGATAAAAAGAAATCAACATCAATACTAGAAATTACTATCCATGAAGGAAAAAATCATCAAATTAAAAAAATGCTCTCATCTCTTGGTTATAAAGTAATAAAACTAAGAAGAGAAGAGTACGCTAATCTTAACTTAAAAGGATTAATTCCTGGCGAGTATCGTCCGTTATCTGTAAAAGAAGTAAAAATATTATATAGTCTTTGTAAAAAATAAACTATCAGGGGGCTTTATGAAATATAAAATAATAAATGAAGAAAATACAAATTACTGGTATAGAAATGATAATATAACTATTATCCCTATAAGGGACTTTAATATATTAATAAATGATGATATAATAAACATATTAAAAAACATTCTAAAAGAAGATGAATTTTTAAAATTTTTAAAATGTAATGATAACATATTAAATAATATAATAGATATAATTATTAATGATAAAAAATCAAATGAGATAATAAATATTTTAAATGACTATAATATACCATATTTTTCATTCTATATGTGTGTTATAAATACATATAAAACAAGATATAAATATCTTATAGAATTATATAGTAATCAAGATACAATAATAAGCTATAATACTGATAATATAGATAAAGCTATAAAATTAGCTAAATACCTAAAAGGAAATAAAATATTAGATAATACTCATATAAATCTATTAAAATATAAAGATATAATAGAAAAATATTTAAAGGAAGATATAGAAAGAAAGGATATAACATTCTACTATCAAGAAAATAATAAACCAATAACTCCATTAGAATTATTAAATACATCACAAACTGTAAATAATATCATTAAAGAAGTAATAAATACTAATCTTTCTCCTATAGAAAGTATAATGTATGTATATGATAATCTAAAAAGTAGAATATATAAATTGGATGAAGAAGACTATCATAAATCTTCAGATGTAAGTCAAGTTCTCTTAGGAGATGCAATAGTTTGCTCAGGATATTCAAATCTATTCAATGCTATATTAAGGTGCATCAATATACCATCTATACCACTTATTAGTATGGAAGCAAATCATCAAAGAAGTATTACTTATGTTAAAGATACTAAATACAACATTGATGGTATATATGTATTTGATCCAACATGGGATAGAAAAAAAGATAAAGAAGATATATCTTACATAAATAAGTATAATTACTTTGCTATACCATTATCTTTATCTGATAAAACAGCTAGAGTAAACCTTTATAAAACAATAAATTTATCATTTGAAGATATCATTGAATGTAACGAAAATATAGCGGATAAAGAGAGCATTAAAATAATAGATGATATTGATAATATCTTTGAATTGGTTATAAATAAAAGCTTTACAGACATTATAACAAATGCTAACTACTTCTCAAGTAATGAGGTAATGAGTAAAGTAAACCAAATATATTCCTATGTAATATCTAAAATAGCTAAAGATAATATAAGTATAGAAACATTTACTAAGATAATATATAATACAAGAAAAGCTCAATATAAAAATAAAATAATTACTTCTATTAATATTAATGAAATAAAATTAGCGATAAGAGATAGATATGAAAAGATTAAATTAAATGAGCTTAAAAATGTTTCATTAAATCAAAGTAAAGAAGAAATACAAATTAAATTACTTATATATCAAATAAAATTAAATGAATTATTAGATAAATATATAAGCACAATGCTATTTAAAGAAATACCATTAAATAAACACATACATAAAAAAACATTAACCAAAAAACCAATAATTTAACTTGACAAGTAAAAAAAAATAGCATATAATATCTATGTGTTAAAGCAAAAGAAAGAGACGATATAGTAAAATAATTATAGAGAGCTAATGTTAGGTGGAAATTAGTATGAAAGTTACTATATGGATCACTCTGGATGTGTTTTTCTGAATATTTAGGAAAAACCGGGTATAATCCCGTTATCAATAAAGAGAGCACTTATGTGAAGTAAGGTGGTACCACGGATGTTATTCGCCCTTACAAATATAAGTGCTTTTTAATTAAAAGGAGGAGAAAAAATGAATTATAAAGACACACTATTAATGCCTGAAACTAGTTTTCAGATGAGAGGTAATTTACCAGAAAATGAAAAATTACAAAGAGAAAAATGGGATGAAATGAATCTATATGACAAAGTAAGGGAAAAGAATAAAGGAAGAGTACCATTTGTTCTACATGACGGACCACCATATGCTAATGGAGATATACATATAGGTCACGCTATGAATAAAATCCTAAAGGACTTTATCAATAGATATAAAATGATGAGTGGCTTTGATATGATATATATACCAGGATGGGATACTCATGGATTACCAATAGAGCAAGCCGTTACCAATAGTGGTATAGATAGAAAAAGTATGACAAGAGCGGACTTTAGAGCTTTATGTGAAAAATATGCCTATGAACAAATAGCGAAGCAAATGAAAGGATTTAAAGATTTAAATGTTCTAGCAGATTGGGATCATCCATATATAACACTTCAAAAAGAGATGGAAGCAAAACAAATTGAAGTATTTGCCACTATGGCTAAAAAAGGCTTAATATTCAAAGGATTAAAACCAGTATATTGGAGTCCATCATCAGAGTCAGCTCTTGCTGAAGCTGAGATAGAATATCACGATAGAAAAGATCCATCTATATATGTAGCCTTCCCAGTAGTAGAAGGTAATAGCACTGCTAAAGAAGGAGATAACCTAGTAATATGGACTACTACTCCTTGGACACTTCCATGTAATACTGGTATTGCCGTTAGTAAAAAATTCGATTATGCCAAAGTATTAGCAGGTGATAAATATTATATTGTAGCCAATGACTTACTAGATAGTTTAGCTAAAGAATTTAACTGGGAAAACTATAAAGTAGAAAGTGTATTTACTGGTGATAAAATTACTGGTATCAAATACAAACACGTATTTATGGATAGAATAGCTCCAGTAGTAGAAGGATTTCATGTAACCTTAGAAGCAGGTACTGGACTAGTACATATGGCCCCTATGTATGGAGCAGATGACTTTATTATAGGAAAAGAAAATAACCTAGAAATGATAAATGGTATTGATGATCAAGGAGTATTAAATGACCTATCAGGAGAATTTGCAGGCCTATTCTTTGAAGATGCTAACAAAGCCATAACTACCAAATTAGATGAACTAGGAGTACTACTTAAACTAAAATTTATAACTCACTCATATCCACATGACTGGAGAACAAAAAAACCAGTTATCTTTAGAGCAACTAAACAATGGTTCTGTAGTATAGATAAAATAAGAGATAATCTTCTAGATGAATTAGAAAACAACGTTAAATTCCATACTGAATGGGGTAAAAAAAGACTATATAATATGATTCATGATAGAGGAGACTGGTGTATTTCAAGACAAAGAGTATGGGGAGTACCAATTCCTATCTTCTATAATGAAGATGGAAGTGAAATTATAGACTATGATGTAATGATGCATGTAGCAGATTTATTTAGAGAATATGGCTCTAATATATGGTTTGAAAAAGAAGCTAAAGACTTATTACCGAAAGGTTATAAAAATCCTGCAAGTCCAAATGGTAACTTTACTAAAGAAGAAGATATCATGGATGTATGGTTTGATTCAGGATCTACTTGGAATGGCCTTCTAAGAGAAAAAAATCTTCCATATCCATCAGATGTATATCTAGAAGGATCAGATCAATATCGTGGCTGGTTTAATAGTTCTCTTATCTGTTCTGTAGCGGTAACTGGCAAGGCCCCTTATAAAGAATTAGTATCTCATGGCTTTACCCTAGATGGTAAAGGCAATAAAATGAGTAAAAGCCTAGGTAATACCGTAGTACCTGCTGATATGATAAGATTGCACGGATCAGATATCTTAAGACTATGGGTAGCATCAACAGACTATACTGAAGATGTAAGAATTAGTGACGAGTTAATTAAACAAGTAAAAGAAAGTTATCGTAAAATAAGAAACACATATAAATTTATGTTAGGTAACTTAAAAGATTTTGATCCAACTAAAGATAGCATTAAATACGAAGATATGCCATATTATGATAAATATATGATGAATGAACTTAATATATTTACAAAAAATGTATTAGATGAATATTCTGGTTATAACTTCCAAAATGTATATAAATTAGTTAATAACTTTGTATCATTTACTTTATCTAATTTCTATTTAGATTTCACTAAAGATATCTTATATATAGAAAAGTCTAGTTCTAAACAAAGAAGAAGTGTACAAACAGTACTATATAATATTTTAAGTAATGAAGTAAGATTATTAGCTCCAATACTACCATATACAAGTGAAGAAGTATATAACTTATTACCACATGCAAAACAGTCAGTACATCTAGAAGATATGCCAGAAGTAGTAACATACTCTGATAGTAAGGAAATATTAGAATTATTTGAACTATTCTTTGAACTAAAAGATAAAGTATATAAAAAGTTAGAAGAAGCAAGAAATGATAAGTTAATAGGTTCTGCTCTTGAAGCAGTAGTAAAGATAAATTTAGAACCAAAATATAATGAAGTAAAAGAAAAATTAGGTTCATATTTACATCAGTTATTAATTGTATCAAAAGTAGAATATACTACTAGTGGTGATGAAGTACTAGTAGAGAAGAGTACTGGCGAGAAATGTAATAGATGTTGGAATTATGTTGATAAATTAAATGGAGATATCTGTGATAGATGTCATGATATCTTAAATAATTAATAGAAAAGTAGTATTAACTACTTTTCTTTATGTTATTATTAAGAACTTATTTTCTTTGCTCCTTCAGCCTAGGGTCTTCCGGAGTATGATAGAGCCTAAGGTCTCTATCATAAAAAAAATATAAGTAAGTAACTACTCACCTATATTAGTACATTTATAAATTTTTTCTTTCCAATAAGCATGATGAAAAGAATAAACAAGATTAGATATTTGATTAAAATAACTACTATAATCACTATATCCTCTATTACTAAGAACTACCAAAATGTAAGGGTTATCATCAAATACAATAGCGGCATCATGAAGTGAATTATTCGACCATCCAGTTTTATTAGCAATCACAATATTATCAGGAGCACTTATTACTTTCCACGCTGATTTAAAATAATCAATAAGTTCATTACTACTACTAGTATTAGTAAGATAATAGTTATATAACTCTTCCATATATATAGTAGCATCATTAGCATTTAGATTACCCCAAGGTGAATTAGTTTCATAAATAGAAGTAGTCCCTTTATTTTGCCAATATTCCCTAATATTTTTAACTCCATATCTATTATTTAACATAAGATGTGCAGAATTATCACTATAAATAACAGAATATCCAACTAACTGTCTTATAGTATAATCTTTGTTAAATGCAGTAGTCTTAAGAATACCAGTTCCCCCATTATAATAATTAGAAGTATAAGTTAATGTCTCATCCAAATTAATATTACCTTTTTCCGCTTCTTCATATATGTATATAGCCTCAGGAGCCTTAATCGTAGAAGCAGCAAAAATAGGCTGACTAGCATTATATGACAAAGAAAAGCCAGTATACAAATCCTTATATTTAAAAGCGAAATTCAAATTAGATGCATTCATCTCTTCTTCAATCTGCCTAACAATATCTAGTAGTTCATCACTAAGTTCATCCTTAGAAACACACTCCTTTAAACAATTAGTTATCTTAGTCACACCATGTGCTTCATTATCACTAGATACTGTATCATGAATTACCACGCTAGTTTCCATTTTATGAATTATTTGATTTTTTAAAGATTCATATTCATTAAGTTCATTTTTATTATTTATAGACTTATATACCACTCCTGATATTAAAAATAAATTTATTACTGATAAGCTTATTATAATTATTCTGTTAGCAAAAACAACATAAACTCCAGTAATAAAATATTTAACTAAATTCCTCATACTGTCACCACTATTATAATACTAACACAAAAAAAAGAGATAGTCAATTGAGAAATTTTCATAACGATATATTTGTAAAATTATTGTAAAGACTATTGCAATTATTTAATATATATTATATTCTTATAATATAAGGGAGTGTGATAATAGTGATTTATCCATCAATAGACAAAATATTAAATATAGTTGACTCTAAATATGCATTAGTTTATGTTGTCTCCGAAAGAGCCAAACAAATGGCTAAAACTGGTTACTATCAAAAACCAATAAAAGAATATAAAAGTGAAAAAGATATTGGTAGAGCATTAGAAGAAGTATATGATGGCCTTATACATGTTGAGAAGAATTAATCTTCTCTTTTTGTTATATATTAACAATTTCATCATATATTATTATGAAGAAAGGAATGATAAAATAATTATGGAAACAATAAAAGTTTCATCGAAGTCTAACCCAAATTCAGTAGCAGGAGCACTTGCTAATGTATTTAGAGAAAAAGGCTTAGTAGAAGTACAAGCAATTGGAGCAGGAGCTCTAAATCAAGCCATAAAAGGAGTAGCTATAGCGAGAGGTCTCGTCACTCCATAAACTCGGGGATTTAATAATAGATTACTTTGAGCGAAAATTTTACTTAGCGTATAACATCTTTCATAAAGATGCTATTTTTATATAGAATATGACATAAACATTTATGAAATTCGCTGATTGAAAAATATGAAAAATGCACAACAAAATTTATGAAACTTGCATAATACACTTGCAATATAGCCTTTAACTAAGTATGCATTAGTTTATGTTGTCTCCGAAAGAGCCAAACAAATGGCTAAAACTGGTTACTATCAAAAACCAATAAAAGAATATAAAAGTGAAAAAGATATTGGTAGAGCATTAGAAGAAGTATATGATGGCCTTATACATGTTGAGAAGAATTAATCTTCTCTTTTTGTTATATATTAACAATTTCATCATATATTATTATGAAGAAAGGAATGATAAAATAATTATGGAAACAATAAAAGTTTCATCGAAGTCTAACCCAAATTCAGTAGCAGGAGCACTTGCTAATGTATTTAGAGAAAAAGGCTTAGTAGAAGTACAAGCAATTGGAGCAGGAGCTCTAAATCAAGCCATAAAAGGAGTAGCTATAGCGAGAGGTCTCGTCACTCCATAAACTCAGTATATGATATTGTTAGATGAGGGCAAGTAGCTTTGAGTGAAAAATTTGACTTAGCATACATAAATAACATCTTATACAGAGATGTTATTTTATGAAATAAGTTGTGCAATATAACATTTATGAAATTCGCCTGTTGAAAATTATGAAAAATGCATAATAAAATATGTGAAATTTGCATGGCATACTTGTAATAGAACATTAATTATGATACAATTATTATGAAATAAAGAGGTGATAATGTGGCACTTACAAGAAAAGGATATACAAAAAGACTAATAGATGATGAAATAGAAGAATTACTTACAATGTTTGGAGCAATTAGTATAGAAGGACCAAAATATTGTGGTAAAACTTGGACTGCTTTAAATCATGCAAATTCATCTGTTTTATTAACAAAATCGGATAATCCTAATTCTGATTATCAAAAGGCATTAATTGATAGAAATTTAATTTATACAAATGATTATCCTGAATTATTAGATGAATGGCAATCAATCGCTCAAATATGGGATGATGTTAGAACTAAATGTGATGAGGATGGTAAAAAAGGAAAATTTATCTTAAGTGGATCTTCTGTTCCTGTAAATCAAATGGATATTTTTCATTCAGGTGCAGGAAGAATATATAAATTAAATATGTATACAATGTCCTTATATGAATCTGGTGATTCTTCTGGTGTAGTTTCTTTAAATTCTTTATTTAAAAATGAAAATATTAATATTAATTTGAAAGAAAAGCCAACTTTGGAAAGATTTGCTGATTTAATTATAAGAGGTGGATGGCCTGCTAGTCTAGAATTTGATCCTAAAAATTATTATAGATTACCAGAAAGTTATATTACTGATGTTCTTGATCATGACATTTTTTATGATGAAGTTATTAGAGATAAAAATAAAATGAAAATGCTTATGAAATCTTTAGCAAGAAATGAATCTACTTTGGTTACTAATGAAAAACTTATAAGTGATATTTTTGAATATAGTAATAATCAAGAATATTCTATAAATAGAAATACAGTATCTGATTATTTAACAGTATTAGAAAATATCCATATGATTAAAAATCAACTTCCATTTTCTGAAAAAATAAGATCAAGTATTAGAGTGGGTAAAAGTACTAAAAGACATTTTATTGATCCTTCTTTAGCATGTTCATTATTAGGACTTAAACAAGAACATTTGATGAAAGATTTAAATTTATTTGGTTTTATGTTTGAAGCGTTAGTCGTAAGAGATTTAAGAATTTATATAGAACATTTAGGTGGAATGATTTATCATTATCATGAAAATAATACTGGCTTTGAAGTAGATGCAATTGTTGAATTAAGAGATGGTACATTTGGCGCTATAGAAATAAAATTAGGTGTTGGATCAATTGATGAAGCAAGTAAGAATTTATTACAATTTAAAAATAGTTGTGTTACACCTCCTGCATTTTTATGTGTAGTCTGTGGAATGATAGATTATGCATATAAAAGAGATGATGGAGTGTATGTAGTACCAATAACAGCATTAAAACCTTAAAGAACCTTTGGTTCTTTTTTTTAATACTTATAAGTATAATTATAAGGGAGGAAACTCATGAATGAATCATCTATTATTAAAGCAAGAATTGAATTAGAACTAGCAATAGTTAAAGAATTATACAAAAACGAAAAGATAGGTTTAAAAGAATATGAATATGTAAAAAATAAATTAGAAAAAAAACTAGAAATGTATATAGTTCCTAAAGAACTTATTCCTGCAAGTATTGATATAGTTTTATAGCAAAGGAGATGGTTGATATTAAAATAATTAAATATAGTAATAAGATGATTTGTGTTTTTGAAAAATTGATGGTAGAATCTAAATTGGGAGGCAAAGTATAATGGATATACTCAAATTAAGGAGTATGCTAAGTCAAGGAAAATCCATATATGATTTGCCACTCAGAGTTACATATTATGCAAGAGTTTCTACAGAGTTAGAACAGCAATTAAATTCTTTAGATAGTCAAGTTATGTATTACGAGAATCTAATTAAATCGGTTACCAACTGGACCTTTGTTAAAGGTTATGTAGATGAAGGAATTTCTGGAGCATCAGTTAAAAAGAGAGATGACTTTTTAAGAATGATAAGAGACGCTAAAATGGGATGTTTTGATTTCATTTTAACTAAAGAAGTTTCAAGATTTGCAAGAGATACTTTGGATAGTATTCAGTATACAAGAGAACTATTACTATATGGTATAGGAGTGTTTTTTGAAACAGATAATATAAATACTTTAGATCCAGATGCTGAACTAAGATTAACAATAATGTCTAGTTTAGCACAAGAAGAATTAAGAAAGTTATCTGAAAGAGTAAAGTTTGGTAATAAAAGAAGTGTTGAAAAAGGTAGAGTTAGTGGTAGTAATAATATACTTGGTTATAAGAAAGATAATGGGAAACTTGTTATTGTTCCAGAAGAAGCAGAAATAATTAAAAAAATCTTTGAGTTATATGTTTATGACAATATTGGCACAACAAAATTAAGTCATAAGTTATTTGAAGAATATGGCTATACAAATAGCAAAGGAAATCCTATTCATGCATCTAATATTAGAGATATAATTAGAAATCCTAAGTACAAAGGATACTACTGTGCTAATAAAGGCGAAACAATAGATTTCAGGACAAAAAAAAGAAAACTCCATTCAAAAGAAGAGTGGATATTGTATAGAGATAATGAAAATGTTCCACAAATAGTTGATGAAGAACTTTGGAAACAAGCAAACGAAAAAATTGATGCTAGAGGAAAAAAACATTCTTCTGGGGATAAAAGTGTCTATACTATGAGGTTCCCTTTATCTGGAAAACTAGAGTGTTTACATGATGGTTGTACTTATATTAGAGGTAATTGGAAATTAAAAAATGGTAAAAGAGTTTATTGGGGATGTGATACTTATAGAAGAAACGGTAAGGCAAAATCTAATGGTTGTAATTCTCCACTTCTATATGAGGATGAACTCGCACAGGCATTTAGACCAATAATAAAAAATATTATTGATGATAAAGAAAGTATTCTAAAGGAAATAAATACTTTATTAAATGAAGCAAGTCATACAACTAATTATCAAAACGAAAAATCAAAAATAAGTAAACAAATTATTGAGGTAGAAAAACAAAAAGATAACTTATTTATGATGAGAAGTAGTAATGAAATTACATCAGAGGAGTTTTCTGAATATAGAAATAAATATAACTCTAAAATAAATGCTTTAAACAAAGCATTTGACAAAATAGTGGCTCTTGAAGAAAATACAAAAACATCTTTTGAATCAGTTGAAACATTAAGAAAAACAATTGAGAATATTATATCAATTAATGATGATAGTGTACTTTCAATTGCATCTTCTTTATTTGAGAAAATCATTGTTGAGACTAATCATGAAAAGAATGGAAATAAAAAAGCAGTTCTTCATTGCCAACTGAAAATTAAGGGAGACAAAAGGTATAATTTACCTTTGACAGGGTTAACTCATCTTTTTAAGAGTGACGAGAGGATTCGTAGCACCATCAGGTAAAAACTTAGTATGTACTCCAGCATTTATTGATGTTAATATTGATGGAGATGAAAGAACTGCCATTAAGCTCATAGTAGAGGCTAAATAGCCTCTTTAAATATAAATAAATATTAGCAATTGCTATTGACAATTGCTAATAAAGTGTTATAATAATTCTTGGAGATGATATTATGAAAAAGAAACAATTTAAAACAGAAAGTAAAAAAATATTGGATATAATGATAAATTCAATATATACCAATAAAGAAATATTCCTAAGAGAACTACTATCTAATGCTAGTGATGCCTTAGATAAATTACATTACTTATCTCTTACAGATAAAAACATTAAAATAGATAAAGATAAGTTATGTATAAGAATAGATGTAGATACTGAAAAAAGAGAGCTTATTATTACTGATAATGGAATAGGTATGACTATGGATGAATTAGAAAACAATCTAGGTACTATTGCCCAGTCTGGTTCATTACGTTTCAAAGAAGAAAACCCAAGTCAAAATGATGTAAATATAATAGGCCAATTTGGAGTAGGATTTTATTCAGCCTTTATGGTAAGTGATAGAGTAGTAGTACAGTCAAAATCATATAAAGATGATAATTCCTATACATGGGAAAGCAATGGTATAGATGGTTATACCTTATCTCAATCAGATAAAAAAGATAATGGAACCAAAATAACTCTTCATATTAAAGAAGATACAGAAGATTATAAATATAGTGATTTCCTAACTGAATATAAGATAAGAGAAATAATACGTAAATACTCAGACTATATAAGTTATCCAATACAAATGGAAGTATTAAATACTAGAAAAAAAGAAGATAGTGATGAATATGAAACATATAAAGAATTAACTACCCTAAATAGTATGATACCACTATGGAAGAAAAATAAAAAAGATATTAAAAACGAAGAATATAATAACTTCTATAGTGATAAATTCTATGACTATAATGAACCTATAAAAACAATTCATTATAACGTTGAAGGAAATGTAACATATACTGCTATGCTATTTATCCCAAGTCATGCACCATATGATTACTATAGTAAAGAGTATGAAAAAGGACTAAAGTTATATACAAATGGTGTATTAATAATGGATAAATGTAGTGATTTATTACCAGACTACTATAGCTTTGTAAGAGGAGTAATAGATACAGAGGATATACCTCTAAACATATCAAGAGAAACCCTTCAAGAAAATAAAAACATCCATCTTATAGCTAAAAGTATAGAAAGCAAAATAAAGAAAGAACTTCTAACAATGTTAAAAGATAATCGTGAAGAATATGAAAAATTCTATAAAGCATTTGGTATGCAATTAAAGTTTGGAATATATAACGATTATGGAATTAATAAAGATAAACTAAAAGAATTATTAATGTTCTACTCTTCCAAAGAAAAGAAATTAATAACCTTAGATGAATATATATCAAATATGAAAGAAGAAGATAAAAACATTTATTATGCATGTGGTGAATCAGTAGACAAAATAGATATGTTACCACAAGTAGAAATATTTAAAGAAAAAGAATATAACGTATTATACTTAACAGAATACATTGATGAATTTGCTATTATGGCCTTAGGAGATTACAAAGATAAAAAATTCATTAATGTATCTAAAGAAAACACAGATCTATCTACTGAAGAAGAAAAAGAAACTATTAAGAAAGAAAATGAAGAAAATAAAGAATTATTAAAAGAAATGAAAGAAATATTAAATGATAAAGTAGAAGAAGTAAAATTTACTAATAAATTAAAAAAACATCCAGTATGCTTAACTACTAGTACAGATATCTCAACCTCTATGGAAAAAGTAATAAATGCTATGCCTACAGATGAAAAAATATCTGCTAGTGAAGTATTAGAAATAAATATAAATCACTCTATTAGTAATAAACTAAAAGATTTATATAAAAATAATAAAGAAGAGTTTAGCAAATATACTAAAGTAATATATAATGAAGCAAGGTTAATAGAAGGACTTACTATAGAAAATCCAACTGAATTTACCTCTTTAGTATGTGAACTAATCTCCAAATAACAAAGTCAAATTAATTTTTGACTTTTTTCTATATATATGGTAGAATACTTACTAAGTAAAGGAGGACATATGGCTTATTATCTAATGATATCTAATAAAGATGAATATAAAAATATAGATATAACAAGTCTAGATACTTTTAACAAAACATCAAAATATACTGGTTCTGCTTATAGTTTATCAGAGATAGATGCTTTTACTATGAAATATAAAGATGAAGTAGAACTAAAAAAAGACTTATATGAAAATGGTATTATAGATATAGATGAAATATGTAAAGATATTACTATCAGAAGAAAAGATAAAGATCAATATATCAAAGTAAAATATGGTCTTGCCTATAAAGAACGTACTAAATACTTTGATCAAATATATTTAAGAAGTACAATACTAAGTAAACAAAAAGATTATGAATTTATAGCAAAACTATCATCATATTATCGTAATAGTTATGTTAATAGCATCAATATAAATATACTATCTTTTATAGCCTATAACAAGATAACTAATGAAGTAGATAAAGTATTAAATGACTTCATAGAAAGAGAATTATATAGATATCATACCACTAGTGGTACTTATAAACTAAATTATAAATCACTTCATGATTTAGCAATGTTTGTATATAACTATGATGCCTATAAAGCATATGAGACATTAGGATATAATAAAAGTATTATTACTGCTGAAAAGAAAGAAAGACTAATAGATTTAAAAAAATCATTAACAAGTTCATCAAAGAGTAAGAAAAAAATTAAAAAATATACTCAAAAAGAAGATACCTTTGGTCAAATGTCATTATTTGACCAAAGTTAATACCCATAAAAAGAACTATCATAGTTCTTTTTATGTAACTTTTTATACTATATGCATATAATTTATTGGGTGATATTATGACAAATATCAATAACTTTAAATCATTTGTAAAAAAGAATCCACTACTTGTTACTTATGTAAAAGATAAAACAAAATCTTGGCAAGACTTTTATGAATTATATGATTTATATGGTGAGAATGAGAACGTATGGAAAGAATATCTGGTAAATAATAATGATAAAGAAGATACATCTAAAAATAAAAAACAAAGTAGTCTCACCAATATTATGAAGATGGCTGAAAATATAGATACTAATAAACTTCAAGATAGTATTACTTCTATTCAAAAAGCAATTTCTCTTTTTGGTGATATGCTCATAAAAGATGATAAACTACCAAATAAAGAATATACTAAAAGACCAATATATAAGAAGTTTGATGATTAATGACTATAGATCTTCAAATAAAAATAAATAACGATCCAAAGCAAATATCTTTCTTACGTGAAAATCCCATCTGGTATAAAAGACTAAACAGAAATCCATATTTATATAAAGAATTCATAAGTGATATGAAGGATAAATATAAACTAAATCCTAGTGATAAATTAAATAAAATGCTAAACAATATTAGTATGATACAAACCTTTTTAGATGTATTAAAATAAAACCTAAGACTTAATTCTTAAATCTTAGGTTTTCATTAGAAATATTAAAGAGCATTCCTATAAGTATCATATATGATAATAAAGAAGAACCACCATAGGATATAAAAGGAAGAGTAATCCCCATAATAGGTAGTAACCCAATAGTCATACTAATATTTTGTACTTCTTGAAAAAGAAGTACCGCAATTATTCCACCTACCAAAAGCTTATCATTATCATTATGCGAAGTAGAAGCAAGAGATATAATACTTAAATCAAAATAAACAATTAAACCAAGTAAAAATAATACTCCAACAAACCCAAAATTAGAAGCGAATACCGCAAAAATAAAATCAGTTTGCATCTCAGGAAAATATATAGGAGTATGATTGAAACCATGTCCAAGTAATCCCCCAGATCCAATAGCGGTAAGTCCATTAGTGAGCTGAAGCCCATCACTACTAGACCAAGATAATATTCTATCCATTCTATAAAAGAAACTAGTTCCAAATATATCTATAAATAAATCTTTATCTAAAAAGTAAATACTTAAAAAACCACAACCAAATAAAAGTAATATACCCAAAGTAATAATAAACCATCTAGCCTTAAATCCCCCTACAAAAAGCATAGTAATAGTAATAACAAAGTAAATAAGTACTGCTCCAGTATCAGGTTCAATAAAAGTAAGAATTGATGGAATACCCACTATTAAAAGAATCTTAATTAAAAACTTAAACTCTTCCATAGTATCATTATTATTCTTAGTTTCATTAAAATCACTAATTAATCTAGATAATATAATCATTAAAAATATTTTCATAAACTCCGAAGGTTGAAAACTACCTATATAAGGAATAATAAACCAACATCTAGCATTATTTATCGGCTTGCCAATAAATAATACTAAAATGAGGAGAACAACACCTATTATATATAATATATAAGCATTATTATATAAAAACTTATTACCAAATATCATCATAGTATAAGCTAAAATAAACCCTATAAAATACCAAAGTATCTGTTTTAAATACAATAGATTAAGATCACTTGGTAATAAATCTCTAGTACAATAT
>CAVCHK010000116.1:0-6643 GCA_963601985.1 Paludibacteraceae bacterium | reverse complement strand
CCTATATTTACTACTTGACCATCTAAAGAAACTATCTTATATCTTTTATTTATTAAAGTACTAATTCTATTAGCAGAATCTATATCTTTAACTATAATAGTATTTCCTAATACATTTTCTATAACATCTTTATATTTAGGATCATAATCCACTAAATTACTAGCAATAGATATATATCCATCTTCCCCTTCAATAACACTTAAAATATTACTATCAATACCTCTTCCCTTTATTACTGATAAAGGATAAAAAGTTGCTCTACCTAAATTATTAACCTTTAAATAATTTATAAGTTCTTTAGCAACATTAGGACTATCCACTACTAAATATGATGACATAGATGATAAAGCTGTACTAATAGCAGTATTATATTCACTAGAAGTATTTATAAGTGATGAAATCACATTATGTACACCATTAAACTTAGGATTATCTAAAATAGCTTTAATTTGTTTAGGAATAGATAAATTATTATTTATATTCTCTTCTAAGTAATTTATTTTATATTTTAAACTATCTATATCTCGTTTATTTTTAAGTATTTTACTATTAATACTATCCTTCTTTAATAATAAAGATTTATTCTTCTCATTCTTACTATTTACCTCTTCTTTTAATACTTCTATCTTCTTATTTATTACTTCTATATCACTATTATATTTATTCAAATTAGTATCAATATCAAGTAATGCTTGCTTTACAATAATAATATTATTAGTTATTTTATCCGTTTCTTCTTTATATTTATTTCTCTCTTTAAGTAATTTTATCTCTGATGATATCTTCTCTTCACTTTTACTTAACTCTAATAATTGTGACTGCTTATTAGTAATATCCTCTCTTACTACTCTTAGTCTTTCTTTATACTTTAAAATATCAATATCATAAGTACTACTAGTAGTATTTACCTTAGCTATTTCATCTTCTA
Organism: Paludibacteraceae bacterium; assembly: GCA_963601985.1. GTDB lineage: Bacteria > Bacillota_I > Bacilli_A > RF39 > UBA660 > CAG-302. The sequence continues at coordinate 5,715 of CAVCHK010000116.1, read as the reverse complement.
AAAGTGCTATTTTCTTTTTATTTTCTTGATACTGAAAATTAATCTCTTCAATTCTTTTAGCTATTGTAGCAACCTCTATATTTGATAATCTATCCTTTATCTCTTTATATTTTATAGCTTTTTTTGAAGCCTCCTCTAAAGGAGTAATACTACTTTCAAGTTCTAAGATAATATCATTTACTCTATTTAAATTTTGATTTGTTCTATCTAGTTTTCTTAATGCTTCTTCTTTTCTTCTTTTGTATTTAAGAACCCCAGCAGCTTCTTCAAAAATTATTCTTCGATCTTCTGGCTTATTAGATAATATCTCATCTATTTTACCCTGACTAATAATATTAAAGCTTTCTTTAGCAGTGCCTGAGTCAGATAATAATTCTACAATATCTTTTAGCCTTACTCTTTCATTATTAATATAATATTCATTTTCTCCTGTACGAAATGACATTCTTTTTATGGATACTTCATCATAGTCTATTGGTAGGGATTTATCTGCGTTATCAAATATTAGTGATACTGAGGCACTATTAAGAGGTCTTCTACTATCACTACCTGAGAAGATTACATCTAAAGAGGAATCTCCTCTTAAGGACTTTATTGATTGTTCTCCTAATACCCATCTTACGGCATCTACTATGTTTGATTTACCACTACCATTTGGTCCTACTATTGCATTTACGTTTTTACCAAATTCTATTATTGTTTTATCAGCAAATGATTTAAAACCATATGCTCTTAGTTCTTTTAAATACATAACTTCACATCCTACTTTAATATTTTATCAGATTTTATTAAGAAAATCTATATAAATATGGGAAATATGGGAAAATGTTTATATATAAAAAGAAAAATACTATTATTTAGTATCTTTCTTTAATATGTTTATGATGTAACAGTTAGATTTCCCGCTATGAAAGTAATGTTATAGTTATCTGTTACATCAGTGCCACTTGAATCTTTAATAGTAGCATGGGTTGGGGTTATTAGTCCTGTACCTACTTTAGTTGTATTGGTATCTAAGTATACATCACTTATTGTATGGTTTGTTAATAATCCTGATGTTGTATATTTGGTATTATCAATAGTTGATGTGGAACTTATTGTTTGATCTGTTGCAGTAATGAATAAGCGTTTTTTGTTGATAAAGCATTTTATTACTTTATCATTTGTTGTATTATCACTCCATTTATATCTATCACTTAGACTTGCTGTTATATTGTATTCTCCTGCTTTGTTTCCTGTATTATTATTTAGGGTATATCCATCAGAGGTATTTATTAGAGTTTGCTCAGTACCTGTATATGTAAGGGTATTACAACTTGGAATAGTAAGAGAAGTATAAGTACATGATGCTGCTGTAGAAGTTGTTCTTACTAGCGTTTTTTTGCTTTTAGCGGCTAGTTCTAGTTTGATAGTACCACTTATTGTTTTATTTAGGAAATTACTTTGGTCATTACTCTTAGTACATGTTGTTATATCTCCTGTACAAGACTCACTTATCCAAAGAAGGAATACATATTCATCTTTAGTGGTTGTTAGGTCTTGTTGCGTAGTAGTTAGTACTAGTCTATCATCTTTCATAACATCAAATGTAGGAGATAAATTACCACTAGATAATAAAGTACCATTTTTATATAGTCTCCATTTTAGGTATTCGTTTTTGATAGAACAATCAACACTGAAGTTATGAATAGCTATATCATATATACTATTATCTGGGTTAGAAGAATTACCTGTTACATAGAATTTTGCTTTTAGTACTCTAGTATCTGATACGGATACTCCTGTTACTTTATCATCACTAATTGGTAATAGTCCTGTAGCGGTTATATCTGCTGCATTGGTGGATGTATCATAAGTTATATCTGCATTAATAGTGGCTGATGTTATATCTACTCCTATTTTTTTGAATGTAGCTATTTTTACAGCATAGGTTATTCCATATATTCCTAAGATAATCACTATTAGCATAGCTATAATAAACTTAATATTATTTTTTATTATTGTTTTTATATTTGTCATATTACTCTCCTATACATCTGTATTAATAATATCATAAATTATTTATAATTTCAATATAGTTAGGGGAAATTTATTATGCAAAAAGATCATATATATATATGATCTTTTTTATTTTGTTTTTTTGGAGTAGTATAGTATTTATCTAGTAAGACTATTTTACCTTCTTTAATACTCTTTTTACTATCAATAATTCTTTGATTTGTTGAGCCTCTAAAGACACAGTCGTAACTTTTATTCTCTAGTATAAATGGTCCATCTACTAGTACATCAATGGTTTTTAGAAATTCTAGTATTTTTTTATTTTGCATAGCAAGTAGTGCTTCAAGAGTAAAGCCTGTGTAACACCATACATTTAATTTCTTACTTTTGGCATATTTAGCTATTTCTAAAGATGGTTCTATTTGATAGAGAGGATCTCCTCCAGAGAGGGTTATGCCATCTTGACCTTCTAGAAGGTCAATTTGTTTTTCTATTTCTTTAATGCTTACGGTAAAGCCTTTATCAAATGAATGGGTTTGGGGGTTATGACAACCAGGGCAATTATGACTACAGCCTTGAGTCCATAACACTGCTCGTATTCCTTCACCATCAACAATACTATCTGTTTGTAATACTGGAGTTGCTAATTTTATTTCCATTATATGGCCTTTTTAGTCATTAGTCCATCTGTACTATGTTTTACTCTATCTCTCTCTTCTGCTCTTTTTCCATTGTTGAATCTATCTACAGTACCTACTAGGTATCCTGTAATTCTTCTTATTCTATCAAAACCTATTCCTTCTCCTACTAATTTTTCTTTATTTTCTTCTTTCATTTTAATTACTTCCTTTCTATTTTTTTAGCAATTACAGCTATTTTTATATTCATTTACTTTTTCTACTGGAACACCTTCATAGGCTTTTCTGCCACAGCCTGGGCATATATCTCCAATAACACCGATATAACCACATACTGGATCTCTATCTACTGGATGGTTAATAGCAGCATATCCCATATCGTTATCATACATTAGTCTTATTATTTTTTCAAAAGCCTCTAAGTTATTTGTAGTATCGCCATCTAATTCTATATAACTTATATGTCCTGCGTTTGTATATTTATGGTATGGTCCTTCTTTTTTTATTTTATTTACTATAGATATATTATAGTATACTGGAATATGGAATGAATTTGTATAGTATTCTCTATCTGTTACTCCTTTTATCTTACCATATACAGCTTTATCAATATTGATAAATCTTCCTGATAATCCTTCAGCAGGAGTAGCAAGTAATGTGAAGTTTAATTTATATTCCCTAGCATATTCATCGCATTTCTTTCTCATAAATTCTATTATTTCAAGTCCTAGTTTTTGTGCTTCATCGCTCTCTCCATGGTGTTTACCTATTAGGGCTTTTAAGCATTCTGCTAGTCCTATAAAACCTATTGATAAAGTACCGTGTTTTAATACTTTTCTTAATCTATCATTTGGTTTTAATTTATCAGAATCAATCCAAACACCCTGACCTAATAAAAATGGAAAATTATATAATTTTTTACTACATTGTATTTCAAATCTTTCTAGTAATTGGTCTTTAACTAAATCCATTATCTCTCCTAGTTCTTCATAGAAGCCTTCTAAATCTGTGGTATCATTTCTTACAATACCGTGTTTTATTCCTATTCTAGGTAGATTTATTGATGTAAAGGATAGATTACCTCTTCCTGGAGTTATGGCTTTATCTTCATCTACAACATTAGCTATTACTCTAGTTCTGCATCCCATATAGCCTACTTCAGTATTGTAATCTCCCTTAAAGTATGGTTTATTAAATGACGAATCCATAAATGAGAAGTTTGGAAACAATCTTTTAGCGGATACTTTGCAGGCTAGTTTGAATAAATCATAATTAGGATCTGTAGTTTCGTAATTGACACCTTTTTTTAGTTTGAATATTGATATTGGAAATATTGGTGTTTCATTCTTACCAAGCCCAGCATCTACGGATAATAAGAAATTCTTAATTACCATTCTTCCTTCAGGTGATGTATCTGTTCCAAAGTTAATTGATGAAAATGGAACTTGTGCTCCTGCTCTAGAATGCATAGTATTTAAATTATGAATAAATGCTTCCATAGCTTGATAAGTCATTCTATTAGTCTTTTTATAGGCAGTTTCATAAGCCTTTTCAAATATTCTTTTTACTTCTGTACTCTCTTTATAGATAGGTTCAAAATAAATTATATCTACATTTATACTATTTAATTTATCTATTTCTTTTTCTACTCTATCCATATTAACAAAGCTAATAAAATCAGTAAAATCTAATAATTCATATACAGCTTGTTTATATTGTCTTTTAAATGTTTTAAGTACTCCTGGTGCCATATAATAGTCAAATGCTGGTATGGATTGTCCACCATGTTGATCGTTTTGATTAGATTGAATAGCTATTGCCGCTAGGGCACTATAACTCATTATATCTTTAGGTTCTCTTAAATGCCCATGACCTGTAGAAAAACCATTTTTAAATAACTTATTTAAATCTATTTGCATACAAGTTGTTGTTCCCATAGCCTCAAAATCCATGTCATGAATATGAATATCACCATTATCATGGGCTTCAGCAAACTTTTTCTTCATTAGATATGTTTCGGTAAATGCTCTTGATATAGTACTTCCAAACTGAAGCATTGTTCCCATAGCTGAATTACCATCAATATTAGCATTTTCTCTTTTAGAATCTTCTTCATTAGCGGTTTTTAATCCTAAGCCTTCAATCTTCTTTTGAAGCTTAGCCATATTTTTATCATCTCTAAATGCTAATCTAGCTTGGGTTCTTCTTTTTCTGTATTCTGAGAATGATTCATAAACATCATCATAATTATATTTCTTAAGCATATCTTCAATTAAATCTTGTACTTCTTCTATTTTTATTTTACCAATACTCAAATAATCTTTAGCAATCTTTTTAATTACAGCTTGATATACTTTTTGGATATCTTTAGCAGTATATTTCTTTTCATCCTCTTCATCCCCTAATACACTATCAAAACCTTTTTTAATGGCTAAAGCAACTTTTGTTCCATCAAATTCTACTTTTTTACCATTTCTTTTTACGACTTCTAATTCCTCTAATTTTTCTTCTGTTTCTATCATAATACTTCCTCCTACTTTTTATTTACAGATTAATTATAATACGAGGTTATAGGGGTTGTCAATACTTTTTTGTTTGCTTTTTTGTTTTTTACATTTTTTGTGTTTTTCTATTTTTTAGTTTTTTGGTTTTTTGGTTTTTTTGGAATTTTATTATTTGTATATTAAAAGTCATAAAGGCTTATATATAAAGGCTTTATGACTGATATTTCGTTTTTTATCTTGTAAATTAATTTTGTGTTTTTTGGTTTTATAGGTTTTTATTGTTTCTTAAAAAGTGATTTTTTGAGAAATTTAACTACTTGTTAACTAGATAAGTGTTCGCTTTTTTTGGTGCTATTCTTTATGTTTAAAGGGCCTTCTAATGGGCAGAAAAAAAACAGTATTTATTATATACTGTTTCTTAATATGTTTTATCAAATAGTGGTAATATTGTCTTTAGGCTATCTTCTCCTGTTACTTCTTTTATTATACTACCTTCTTCATCTAATTCTATTGTTACTAATTTATAGTTATTATCTATATCAGTTTTAGCTTCATTTATTTTGGCTATATAATAG